>JAYSWI010000014.1:0-2933 GCA_043718125.1 Flavobacteriales bacterium | reverse complement strand
TCGCCCCAAATAACATAAACTGGACATTGCCAATTGAAGATATGATCATTAAACATCTTTTCATTGTCCATCAAATATTCAAGCATTTTAACTTGAGTGGGTCTGGCAGGAATGCTTCCGTATTTAACCATTTGATGCCTAAGAAAATTTGGGATATAGGGCTGCTTGTGAAAAACCAAGTCCAACGAAATTTTGTTTTCTCTGACGTCCAAAGGCGACAACAGATTGCGAATACTCTCCACTTTTAGCGCCTTGGCCAAACTGTCGGCATATTGGATGGAATAAAAATTTATGGGCGAATCATAAATGACTAATTTGCTTACGAGCGTAGGATATTTTTCTGCGAAGTAAGAAGCAACAATCCCTCCGTAAGAATTGCCAATGATGGCAACAGGTTCACTAATTTTCAAAGAATCTAAAAGGGTTTTGATATGATCGACTTGAGCATCAATGCTGAAGTGGATACTATCGCCAACACTATATCCGCAGTAGAGCAAATCTGGAAGTATTAAGTCATACTCCTTCCGCAACTCAAATGCTACACGATAATACTGCCCTACACCACTGACCCCATAGCCATGCAACAACATCAATTTTGGCTTGCCAGCATTTTTGTAATGGGCATAGTGTGTTGCCTTTTCTGTTTGGAAACTATGTCTTGTTATTTCTTTTCTGTCAAACTTTCTACGTTGTTTATTGTCCACCACTTTCAAAATATTGCACGACCATAAGCATACGGTAAGCACAAGGATCATCACACAGTTTGTTTTAGTTTTCAAATTCATCCATTTCTTAATAAGTGCCAAAGATGGTGTGCTGCGTGCCTATCAAAATCATTTCTCAACTAATGTTGCTGCATGAAACGAACACGAATTGCCATCAATGGTTTTGGACGTATAGGCCGCACTTTGGCCAGACTGGTGGTGCATCATCCACTGATAGAATTGGTGGCTATAAACGACCTTGCCGAAGCACACACTATGGCGCATTTGTTCAAATATGATTCCGTGCATGGCCGCTGGCAGGGTACTGTGGAGGCAGAAAAAGAATGTCTTGTTATAGACAATAAGCGCATCCATTTTTCTAGCATAAAAAATTTGGACAATCTGAATTGGGCCATACACGACATTGATGTAGTGATAGAATGTACCGGCATTTTAAAGTACCGCTCAGAAATAGAAAAACACATACAAGCTGGTGCTGGCAAGGTGCTATTGAGTGCACCACCTGATGACGATTCTATAAAGACAATTGTAATAGGTGTGAATGATCATTTGGTTGAAAGCACCGATTTGGTGATTTCAAACGCATCGTGTACCACCAACAATGCTGCGCCAATGATTCAACTCATTGATGAATTGTGTGGCATAGACAGTTGCTACATCACCACGGTGCACAGCTACACAGGCGATCAGCGTTTGCACGATGCACCACACAAAGACTTGCGCAGAAGTCGTGCTGCCAACCAATCCATAATACCAACATCAACAGGGGCGGCTAAGGCATTGACAAGAATTTTTCCGCACCTATCGGAAAGAATGGGTGGCTGCGGCATTCGGGTGCCTGTGCCCGATGGCTCTCTTACCGATATTACTTGCACGGTGCGCAACACAAAGAGTATTGATGAAATAAACAAAGCGTTTCGATTGGCAGCAGATGCCCATTGGAAAGGAATAATGGAATACACCGAAGACCCTATAGTTTCAATCGATGTGGTCGGCAATGCGCACTCGTGCGTTTTTGATGCGCAGCTCACCTCCGTGATAGGCAACATGGTGAAGGTGGTGGGCTGGTATGACAATGAGTTTGGATATAGCAATAGGCTATCTGAACTGATTGTAAAAATGGAGGGTTGATGGAATTGTAAAGGTTGAACTAAAGTTGCCTTTAAAGTTTATCCCTTTAGGTGTTTATATTTCCTTGCAATGCCCCTCACGACCTTACTTCCAACCGGAAGCCAACTGCGTGGACATTGGCTATTGTGATGTTAGGATCGCGGCTCAAGTATTTTCTAAGTTTGGTAATGAACACATCCATGCTGCGGCCCACGAAGTAACTATCGTCACCCCACACCATGTTGGCCAATATCTCGCGCTCTATTACTTGGCCTTGATGTTCTGCCATCAGCTTTAAGAGTTCGCTTTCTTTTTTGGTTAGTTTTTTTCTGTCTTCTCCCAATTTCAATTCGTAGTTGGTAGCATCGAAATCAAACAATCCTATTTTGAATTTGTTTTTTGTTTTTGCGTCTTCCTTGAATTTTGGATTGCGTTTCAATATTGCTTTTAGCCGCAGCACCAGTTCTTCATTGCTAAAAGGTTTGGTGATGTAATCATCTGCCCCAAGTTTGAAACCTTTTATTTTATCCTCGTTCATTCCTCTTGCGGTAAGAAATACGATAGGCACGTCCGCGTTTATCTTTCTTATGTCTTCTGCCAAACTGAATCCATCCTTTTTGGGCATCATCACATCCAACAAGCAGAGGTCATATTCTTCTTTATTAAACTGATTGAGGCCCTCTTTTCCTTCTTTGCACAAATGCACTTTGTAGCCCTCCATGCGCAATGAATCTTGCACCACAAAGCCAAGATTCATATCGTCTTCCACCAGCAATATGCGGGGTATGTGTTTCATTTCTGTACTCATTATTTTGTTGTTTTAAAAATGATTGTAAATGTGCTTCCTTTTCCTTTGGTGCTGGTCACTTTTATTTTTGCACCGTGTGCTTTAAGTATTGTTTTCACATAAAAAAGTCCTAATCCAAATCCTTTTACTTCATGCAAATTGCCGGTAGGCACTCTGTAAAATTTGTCGAAGATCATGTGCAAGTTTTCGGGTGCAATGCCAATGCCATTGTCACAAATTTGAACATGAATTTCTGCCCCGACATTCATTGTACGCACTTCTATTATTGGTGCAATTGAGCAGTATTTGCA
>JAYSWI010000130.1:0-2432 GCA_043718125.1 Flavobacteriales bacterium | reverse complement strand
TCATCCTTTGGTCTTATGTTCTCGGTGGTGGTTGTGTTTGCTACAATAATCTCATCCCTTTGGCAATAAAACCAACAGTGCAATGAAGTTTGAACGATTAAGAAATATTCTGACAATAAAACCACAAGGTGCTGCAATGATTAGACATTTACAAGGTAGCTTACAGATGCGGTTTTTAGATTGCAAGGGGCACAAACCAATGGTGATAAAGCCGATATAAAATTAGAAAATAATCTAGCATTCTAACTTACATAGAGTCTTATGCAAACCGCAAGACACCAACATTAAAAATGACTGTACTCAAAGTAGAAAACATATCAAAGCAATATCGCCTAGGCGAAGTAGGGACAGGCACACTGAGTCACGACCTCAACAGGTGGTGGGCACGCGCACGGGGCAAAGAAGATCCATATCTAAAAGTGGGCGACAAGAATGATCGCACTACAAAATCAGACAGTGATTATGTGTGGGTACTGCAAAATATTTCATTCGAGGTGCAACAAGGCGAGGTGCTAGGCATTATCGGAAAAAATGGAGCGGGCAAAAGCA
The DNA here is from genome assembly GCA_043718125.1 of Flavobacteriales bacterium. Lineage (GTDB taxonomy): Bacteria > Bacteroidota > Bacteroidia > Flavobacteriales_D > Sanyastnellaceae > JANNVZ01. Next base: position 1,883 of record JAYSWI010000130.1, on the reverse strand, counting down.
CATTGCTAAAAGTACTGTCGCAAATAACCGCACCTACTACTGGTGATGTAAAAGTGAAAGGTCGCATTGCAGCCCTCTTGGAAGTAGGAACAGGAATGCATCCAGAGTTGACAGGGCGAGATAACATTTATCTCAATGGTTCTATACTAGGCATGTCGCGCAGAGAGATTACACGCAAGTTGGATGACATCATTGACTTCAGCGGATGTGCCAAGTATGCGGACACACCCGTGAAGCGATACTCCAGCGGTATGATGGTAAGACTTGGTTTTGCTGTGGCTTCTTTTCTTGAACCGGAGATATTGATAGTGGACGAAGTGCTGGCAGTAGGCGATGCAGAATTTCAGGAGAAAGCCATCGGAAGAATGCAAGATGTGAGCACCAAAGAAGGTCGGACTGTTTTGTTTGTAAGCCACAACCTGCTGAGCGTGCGCAATCTGTGCACACGCGGCCTCGTGCTGGACAAAGGCAATGTTTCATTCAATGGAACTGTTGACCAAGCTGTGGACTTTTATCGCAGTGGCATTTTCGAAAATATTGAAAAAACCGATCTCACCAAGCGCACTGAGGCACACACGCATCCGGATTTTACAATGAAGAAAATTTGGTTTGAAAGTGATGCGAGAGAATCAGGCAATCACTTTGTGAGTGGGGACAAAGTAAGCGTGTGCTTAGAATATGAAAGCCAAGACACAGATTTGAAATACATGAGCGTTGGCCTTGGCCTTTATGATTTTCAGGGTGTGATGATAAGCGACTTGTGGAATGTGAGTGCAGAAGGTTATCTTGCTGGCTATCCGTCAGCGGGCGTGATGCGCTGCACGTTTCCGCGCCTGCCTTTGAACGAGGGGAGGTACACCCTCAATATCTATATCGTGATTAAAAATGTAATTGCATTTTCATTGACCAATGCCGCATCATTTAAAGTGACTCAAGGAGATTATTTCAGAACAGGTGTCATACCGCAAGCAGGGAAGAGCAAAGTTTTTTTGGAGCAAGTGTGGAGTTTTGAATAAATGCAAAATGCTTTAGATCAAAAAATGAACTAGCCGCGCCTGCGCTGCTCAATCAAGCAATTTGTAGCGATGCCATTTAGAATAAAAAAATTTCGGGGCAATCAGGCACTGTTCACCAATTCTAAAATCTTTTCCTTGTTGGTTTCAAAGGAGAGTTCTCGCGCATGCAGATGCGCTTGTTGCTTGTAATAACTTATTTCTGATTTAGAAATATTCAATATGGTTTCAGCCAAACTTTTCCCGTCAAAACCAGCAGCAGTTCTGCCCAAATCATATTTTTCAATAAGATTTTTTTGTTCAATCGAAGGGCCGCTAACAATGGCAAGCCGAGCTTGTACATATTCGAAGAATTTATTAGGCAAAGCATAAGTTAGGTTTTGGCTGGTATGGGGCAATGCAATCACCCCAATATCAAACTTGTTGGTGAACTCGGCAATTTCGTTCGAAGCAATTGGTTCGAGTAATGTGATGTTAGAAAATGTTTTTATTCTTTGCACCAAGTCTTTTCCATGCTTATGCACGTTCATAAGCATTAAGTGAAGTTCATATTCAGCTTCTGGCAAATACTGCATCATATCAACAAACGCTTCTATGTTTCTGTTCGATGCATATAAACCATGATGTATAATTTTGATTCTTTCTTCGCTATCCAGTCCAATTGTTTGTGGGCTTAGAGCACAGTACTGACTTGCACTTGTAACAACTTCTACATTCTTAAAATGGTGAAATTTCATATACAAATCCGCCAAGCCTTTACTCACTGTCATCATTTTATTAATTTGATGGAAGCATTTCATACTCACATCTTTCACAGCGGGCAAATATTTTTTTACCCAATCGCTGTTTTCACCGTTCTCATCAAAGTAA
>JAYSWI010000129.1:0-7096 GCA_043718125.1 Flavobacteriales bacterium | reverse complement strand
TCGTTCCGCCAATTTTAGCATTTAGAATTTAAAATAGTTTTCTTTTAGCGTTACCAAAGAGTCAATATTGTAGGCACTGGCAAAATCATTTTCTTTAAATGGTGCTCGCAGATCAGGATCAATTTTCCGATTAAAAAACCACTCTGATCCACTTCCGTTACTCCAAGGTTGAATGTCCTCACCAATGGTTAAAAGAAATGTGCGTATAGACTCTTGTTCATTAGAAAATCGGAACAAACAATTTTCAACGCTATCAATAAAAAATACTTTTTTGTTGTAAACCGTGACGTTGCGATACAGCCAACAAGCAATCAATAAGGATAATGGCATCGTATAAATAATGTTCGCCTTTATCCATTTTCCGAACTTAAAATTAGAATGTAACAACAACACGCTAGCTATAAATGGAAATACCATAAGCGTGCTGGGTCGCACAAAAGTTGCCCATGCAATAAAAAAACCTGCGACCCAAAGATGGCCAATTTTTTTGTTTTCGAAGTAATTGGATAGAAAAAAAATAGAGAGAATAATGAAAGAAGTGTTCAGACTATCACTCAACAAATAATTACTAAAAATTGAAACGAATGTGGACAGGCCAAATACCAATGCAGTAATTTGAAAAACAATGGCATTTGAAAAAATCCGAGCCGCCACTATGGCCAACAAAATAACCGTGAGGGCATCTAACAAAATTTGAATGAATAGAATCGCAATTTTAGAATTGGGCTCATCCAACACCAATCTCAATGGTGCATACAATGGCAAAAGTCCAGGCATTTTGCAAAGGGTTTGATACCCCTCGCCATTCACAAACATCTCAAGTGGTGTGTAATAGACGTGCGTATCGCCTCCGCATAAAGCCATGCCATTCACTAACTCATGCTCTGGCCACTGCGGATTACGAAAAACAATGAAGAAAACGAAATAGAAAATTTTAATCAGCAATACGATTGCAAACCATTTACGCACTGGGTATTTCATATTTCATATTTTAAGAACTAAAAAAAATTAGGATACACCCAAACATTTCTTGAATTTTTGAATAACCTCGTCTATATCTGATTGCAACATGGGGATGTACAACGGAATTAGAATACTGCGGTCGGCTGCATCTTCCGAAATGGGCAAATGCACACCTTCGCACTCCATTGTGTAAGCACTCTCACGATGCGAAGTCATTATTCCCCTGCGGGTTGCAACACCATTGTCCAACATCAGTTGCATGAGGTCGTTGCGCTGCACCGGACATTCTGGTTTTAAATAAATACTGAATGACTGCCAATTGGTGAAATAACCTTCTTCTTCCTTTGGAACTCTGATATAAGGAATGTCCAAAAAAGCGTTTTGATATTGAGCGGCAATTTTTCTTCTTTCTGAAATAATCCAATCCAACTTTGATAATTGCTGAATGCCCACAGAAGCCTGAATGTCTGTCAATCGGTAGTTGTAACCGACCTCTACATGGTCTTCAAAAATAATTTTTGAACTGCCGTGGCGCACCCTGTCATTCACACTCATCGCATGTTGTCGCAGTAATTTTATTCTGCTCGCATAAGCTTCGTTGTTGGTTGTAATCATTCCGCCATCGCCTGTTGTAATTACTTTTCTTGGATGAAAAGAAAAACAAACAAGATCGCTATGAGAACCGATTTTATTTCCCTTATATGCACTTCCTGCTGCACAGGCAGCATCTTCGATAAGCAACAATTTATGCTTGTCGCAAAGCGCACGAAACGCATCGATATCAGCAGGCATTCCTATTTGATGAACAATTAGAATAGCCTTCGTTTTTTCAGTTATTCTTTTTTCTGCATCATGCACATCTATGTTGTAAGTGGCAGGGTTTACTTCTGCAAATACAGGAGTTGCTCCAACATATTTGATAGCATTTGCGGTAGCCACATAACTCATGCTCGGGCAAATAACTTCATTATCGTTTTTTATGCCGCCAACTATCATGGCCAAATGCAAAGCTGTGGTGCAATTGCTCAATGCAACTGCGTATTTGGAGCCTACATAATTTGCAAATTTTTCTTCAAATTCTTGGACACATGGGCCTTGTGTGATCCAGCCAGTAAGTATGGTATCGTAGGCTGCTTGAGCGTCCTCTTTTGTGAGGTATGGTTTGGCAATTGCAATCACGTGACTTGGTTTATGAATAATGTGCGAACTTAATAATTCATTGACAATGCTGTTGTCAAATTTTTCTAGAAATAAAAGTAACAATGACACAAAGCATCATAATATTTGGTAGTATTGGAGTCCCCTAATAATCAAAATTTTAAGTAACATGAAAACAATCTCTCAACTCCTTTTTGGAACCATTTTATTTTTATTTCACTGCAATTGTAATGCTCAAATACTTGCGTATTTCAGCGTTCAAGGTCCCACATGCTATGGTGCAAATAATGGTCAAATCTGCAAAGACAGTATTAATGGAGGAATAGCTCCATACATTATTGAAATCATTTCAACGAGTAATTATTTTTATAATCCAAACTCTCAATGTTTCACAAATTGTCATACCGGTAATTATGCAATAAAAATTACAGACAGTATGGGATTAACTGACACTACCATCGTAACGGTGCCTCCAAGCTTAGTTCCTCAACTTCATCTAAACTTTGAAATAACGCGACCACACTGTAATACTGCGGACGGATCCATTTGTGTCCATCCAACTGGTGGTTCAGGCTTTTATGAACTTGAATGGAGTGTAGGTCCAGAGTACAGCCATGTGCCTATGCTGGATTCTTGTTTGGTAAATTTACCTGCTGTGCAACATCAAATTGTATTGCATGACCAAAACACAATTTGTTCTAAAGCCCATTCTTTCCCCATGCAAGTAGAAGGACTATTGAATATTGATTCAGTTCAAAACTCTAGCTGCATGGACACAATGTGTAATGGAGCAATTTCCTTCTCGATGTTTGGAACTCCACCCTATTCATTTGAATGGTATGGCCCAAATTACTACGGGCCTTCTAGTCTATTCTCCACTTCAGAAAATCCTGGCAATCTTTGTGAAGGCACCTATTTGTTAGAAGTAACAGACGCTACTGGCTGTGTAGAAACTGAAGCAGCACATATCTCACTTTTCGCAGATGGTCTTCTGTGTGGCACCGGTATTATTGGAATATGTTCGTTGCTGGCAGAATATGGCTGCACAAATTCTTGCACGCCTTACGATTTGGATAACGATGGAGGTGTTGGAATCTCAGACCTGATGCTGCTAATTGCCCTTCTCGAATAACTGAAAGCTGCAACCGGTTCAAACACCCACTTTGTTCTTCTCAAAATACCAATCGCTTAGTTCTTTCATGCCGGTTTCTAAAGTGATAGTGCCTTTGTAGCCCAAAAGGTTTTCGGCTTTGGTAACATCCGCAAGTCTGCGGCTAACAGGATTTATTGAACTCTCTTCTCGATATTCTGGAGTGAGTTTACTTTCATTCACCATCAAAAGTGTATCAAGCAATTCACTCAAACTAGTTTCTCTACACATTCCTACATTGAAGGCTTCATCGGTAGCATCGGCAAGCAAGGCTGCAATATTTGCTTTGGCCACATCACGCACATGCACGAAATCCATGCTTGTTTTTCCATCGCCATAAATGAGCGGATTTCGATTATCGCGAATGCAATCCAACCAGCGTATCATGACCTCGGTGTACTTACCATCAGTGTCCATGCGTGGCCCATACACATTGAAGTAGCGCAATGCGCAATAGTCCAATCCATACATAAATTTGAAGGAACGAAATAGCCCTTCGCCCCACATTTTGGCGGCTCCGTAAAATGTTTGATTGTTGTAAGGATTATCACTTTCTGGCGTGGGGAAATGTTGTGCAAGGCCATATACAGATGCACTACTACTATAAATAATTTTTTTAATTTTGTGCTTTACACACAACTGCGCAATGTCGAAAGTGCTCTTCAACATCACGTCAAAACCATCTGCGGGATTTGCGTAACAAGCATTTATTCGCAAAGCGGCCATGTGAAAAACAAAGTCGCTTTGAGCAATACACTTTTCCATTAATTCAACATCGCGCACATCGCCTTCAATAAATTCTACAACAGGATTGTCATTGAAATTCTTCAGGTTCTCGTGCGAACCGCGAATCAAATTGTCAACAATAATTATTCTTTTTGGGCTGTGGGGCAACAATTCCTCCACCACATAAGAACCTATGAACCCTGCGCCACCTGATATAAAAATGGTGCTGCCGGAAATTTTGTTTTGCATATTATATAGTATAGAAGTTGGCTTGCTTTAAAAGATACTTAAGCGAGTTGGCGCGAAAATAACAGTTGGAGAAGCGATACAAAATGGGCTATTCCACTATTACATTTTTGGTATAAACTTTTCCATTTCTCACTCTAAAATTCAGAATATAAACTCCTTTGCTCCAATCGTTGGTGCTAATAATTTTTGAATCCGAAAACCGCTCGTGAAGTATGCTTTTGCCAGTGGCGTCCGTCACGGCAACTTCACCTTGCAAATGGTTTGTATGAATTACAATTTCATCGTTGGTTGAAAATATTTGAATGTCTTCACTTTGATTTTCTGAAATAGAAATAAATCCGGTATGCACTGCCCAAGCGTATTGACCACTTTTCAAATTATTGATAACAAAACGCCCAGTCCAATTGCTGTTGCTTCCTTGTGTGCTCAATGTGTAATTGTCATACTGCTGCCATTGTGCAGTGCCATTACTTCGATATAGCAACAAGAGGCTGTCTTCATTCATTCCATTTTCCCCCACATATTTAAAAAATAAAGTATCGAAATAATTTGCTTGAATTTCATTTCCATAAAATCGTATCTCAGCATTTATTGACGCATTGACGGTGGCGGTTGTAATCACATTCCACCAACGGTCGGGTGAAATGAAATATTCCATTTGTGATTGATTTTCATCTACAGCAGAAAAATGATTTTCTATCCGCATAAAAATAGAATCTGCTTCACCCAGGTTTTCGAAATCCAAATCCATCTCAGCGTAGTCAAAGTTGTCCGTTCCTATTTGGTTTATCCAACGCTCTTCAGCAAGAACCGCAAGCGATAGATCATCATCATCATTTAAAAAAAATTGAGTTGGGACAAAATCCAATGGCAACTGAAAATTTACAACAGAGACCTCATTGCTCACCAAAATTTGTGAAGATATTTTTTCACCCATAGGATTTAAAGCTGTCAATTTCATTGGCACATTTTGGTAAAAATCTGTAGCGTAATATTGATGCTGTTCAATGGTCACACTCCAGTTATTTCCTGTTTCTTCTGCAACTTCCTTTACCCTAAATTCGGGAAAACCTTGGGCAAAAATCCAGTTGTCGAAAAAAGCTGTGATGTCGTGAGATGTATAGGTTTGAAAAAAATCACGAAGCTCTTCGCTGCTCACATCACTGTATTGGTACTCTTCTAAAAAAGCTTGAGTAGCAATAAAAAAATCATCATCACCCATATACCCACGCAGCGTATGCACCATGTCGGCACCTTTGTTATACACATGACTTCCGTAGGTCAGCTCATGTGGCACCGGACTCACGGGGTAACGAGCACCATCGTCCTGATGGGCGTACAATAAAACGTCTTTATGGTTGGCTTTTACATATTCGATATATGCTTGATGTCCATAAATGACTTCTTTGAAAACCGCCTCACTGTAACTGGCCCAACCCTCATTTATCCACATGTCAAAAGCATTGCGACAAGTCACCAAATCGCCCCACCAATGGTGCGCCAATTCATGCGCATAAAGGGTTTCGTAACCAAGGTTTCCATCAATGGCAAAAAGCGGATAAGCAATGTTGGTGGCATGTTCCATAGCGCCTCCATTGAAAGGGACAGCAGTGAAACCAACACGTGGCCAACGATAAGGCCCATAGCGCAGTTCAGCACCTTCCAGCCAAGGAACTAGATTGATAAAACTTTGATTGAACTCGGTAGTGTCCACCGCTTTTGAAGTGAGGTATATCGGAATGAAATCACCACTCACACTTTCAAAAACACTTTCTGAATGCGTGTAATTGGCAACCGCTACCGATGTCAAATAAGAAGGTATTTCTTCGCTCAATACCCAACGGGTGCGAAGCGAATCTTGTCCAACCGTTTCCACGCTTATTCTGTTGCCGCCACAGTATGCAGTGCGGCCAAGATTGGTAAGAACGCTAATATCAAAAAGACTTCTTTCAACAAAATTGTCGAAGCACGGAAACCACACCCGTCCATAATTGTGGGGATTAGCCATAAAACCGACACCCAAGTTGTAGGCATATCCTGAAGCAAAATAAAAACCACCCCATTGTGGATCATTCTCGGGCGAGCCATGGTAAAAAACAGTGATTTCAAATTGGTCATTTTCGTTCAAAACGATAGGCAACTGAACATGCAATAACTCGCCAACATGATTGAAAGCCAAGAGTCCAAGATCACTCACAACACTGTCCACTGTAAGCCCAAGCAAGTCCAAATTGATCCAATCCACATCATTCATTTTACTCCTGAAATGAATGGCACAACTAGCCGAAATTTGTTGTGTATTCATAAGTGTCATGTCCAAATCAATTTGGTATTCAAGAATGTCGAGTGTATCGCTGCGCAAGTTGCCGGGGTCAGTGACAGCACCACCTCCGCGCTGCATATTTTTCATCGTCTGGCAATGATTGTGTTTACATTTTTCCTTTGCAATTTGAGAAAACAAAATCAATGAAAAACATTGAATTATGAGTGCAACAATTATTTTTTTCATTTGGAAATTACTTTGTGTCTGAGAAGGTCTCACTAAGATTCTGTGCAATTGTAGTGTGAAGAAATTTTTAGAACAAACTATTTTGAACACCAATGCAATGCTATGTTTGACTCTTCATTTTTCGAATTCTTTAAAGTTGTCGATAAGACTTTCTTTCAATAATATATTCATTCCTATCAACAGACACATAAACGAAATTTTACATGAAACTTCTCATTTTAGGAGCCAATGGTCGCACTGGTTTTCAAACTGTAAAAAGGGCATTAGAAAAAGGACATCACGTCACTGCTTTTGTGCGTAATTCAGATTCTATTTCATTGTTGCATCCCAATTTGCAAATG
>JAYSWI010000128.1:0-7099 GCA_043718125.1 Flavobacteriales bacterium | reverse complement strand
CTTCAAACCACGCTACCTGCGCTGCTTACGACAGTGTGGAAGTGAAAAAGTAATCACCAAAAAAAGTATAACAACCTTTTGAATGAAAAGGCTACCAGTAGGTGGCCTTTTCTGCTTTTTGAAAATGTTTTGTATTGCTCCCTCTAAAAGTAGTTTTTGGTTTTCATTAAAATGGGTCTGCAATGGCCTGTATTATTGCACCATTCAAACCAAATTGAAAAGAGGAAATCAGAAATTGTGAGAAGGGTAGAGCGATTTAATTAGGATTAATTTTCCATTTTTAGAGAATGATATCAAATAAAAAACAACGAAATGAAAATGAATCTGCCTGCTTAGAAGGGATGAAATTTTGCGGTTGCAAAATGCCTATTCGAACTATTGTGGAATCAAATCTTATTGCTTTATCAAAATGGTGAAACTGCGTAGTTTTTTGTTTTTGGTTTTGTTGGCCCTTATAGTCTTGGGATGCAATCAAAAAAAAAATGTTCCACTTATAGGACGCACGTACACTGGTCTGCTTTTCGGTCAACCATACTTTATTGATGTGATTGGCGACAGTACCAACTATACCCATGAAATTGACTCGATTATTTTGAATTTTGAAAACACTTTTAGTTTGAGCGATCCCTATAGTGTTGTCTCAAGATACAATGCTTTCCAACGTACCGATACCGTCTTCGCCTTCTTCGACTCAAGTCATGTATTTGGTATTATTTACGATATGACTCGCGATTTTAATAGGCACACCATGCAATATTTTGACCCAACAACCAACCCACTTAAAAGGGCTTGGATGATTTCAAATATGAACGGAGAGGGAGAGCCAAATCTTGATTCTCTATACAAATTTGTGGGTTTTGATGGAGCCAAGATTGACCTCAACGAGGTAAATGATCTCAACCTGGAGTACCGCATGAGCGAATTGCGAAAAGGAGATCCGCGCATTGAATTAGACTTTGTAGAATTGGCCACTGCAGCAGCACTAGATCACATTGCTGATCTTTTTCATCAGCACCAATGCTTGCAATACAGATTGCGTCACGGCAGAAATGTGATCACTCATGGAGTGGCTATCGACAGTCTTAATGTGTTCCCAATGGGTGTAGCTGGTGGCAATGATGACCAATTGATACGAGTGATAAATCGTGCATTTACATACAAGTCATCGGATGACAAAGCCAGAATGATTGATGTAACTTATGGCTATCCTATATCAAACGAAATGGCTTATGTTGGCGTGTCGTCCTCCACGCTTGCTGAGTCCGTGGTTTATGCCGAAGCATTTATGATAATGGGCATCGAAAAGGCAGGTGAATACTATACCAACCACGAAACATCGGAGGTGCAATCTTTTATCTTTTATCAGCAAGGTGAAGGCATGAAGAACGCATCTACAGAAGGTTTTGATGAAATGATTATTGGTGGTGATAGCCTGCGTTGATAATGAAAATAAGCCCAATAATTTTAGCTATTGAAAGCAGTTGCGATGACACTTCTGCTGCTGTGTTGCAAGGCACAAGGGTTTTGTCCAACATCATTGCCAATCAAAGTGTGCATTCAAAATATGGAGGTGTGGTGCCGGAGTTGGCTAGCCGCGCGCATCAAGCCAATATTGTTCCTGTGGTTGCTCAAGCTTTGAAAGAAGCCAATGTGGGTCTTGAACAATTGTCCGCCATTGCCTTCACGCAAGGCCCCGGACTGATGGGGTCGTTGCATGTAGGTGTTGCCTTTGCAAAAAGTATGAGCATGGCACTTGCTATTCCTATGCTTGCCATTAATCACATGCAGGCTCACATTCTTGCTCATTTTATTATCAATGCCAACGATCAGGAAGTTCCGCAGTTCCCGTTTTTGTGCCTCACTGTTAGTGGTGGTCACACCCAGTTGGTGTTAGTGCACAATTATGACCAAATGAAAATTGTGGGGGAAACCATTGACGATGCATCAGGTGAAGCATTTGATAAGGCCGCTAAAATTCTTGGACTACCATATCCAGGTGGCCCATTGGTGGACCAACATGCCACATTGGGTGATGCTACAATGTTTGGTTTTACGAAACCACGCATAGCAGATTTTAACTATAGTTTTAGTGGACTTAAAACCAATCTTCTTTATTTCTTGAAGGAAAAAATGAAAGAAGATCAAACCTTCATAGATAGAAATCTAAATCACATCTGCGCTTCGTACCAGCGCACCATTGTTACTTATTTGTTGCAGAAAATGGAAGCTGCGGCTATACATTTTGGTGTTCGTGATGTTTGTTTGGCAGGTGGTGTTTCTGCAAATACCGAATTGAGAAAATCATTTTCTACAGTTGCAAAAAAAAATAATTGGCGTGCATTTGTGCCGCCAATTACTTATTGCACCGATAATGCCGCAATGGTTGGTATTGCTGGATATTTCAAATACTTGAAAAACGATTATGCAGCTATCAATGTGACTCCAATGCCACGAATGGATTGGGGCCGATAAAGTGCATTATTCCTTTATCCAACTTTTCGTTGCAACAACGCTATTACTTATCAGTTTGACGCTATAAGTGCCACTTGCTAAGTGTGATGTTTCAATAAGTTTAGCTTGAAGTCCAGCGTTGTTTTTTTCAACACTTGAATAGACAACCCTTCCAAGTTGATCATAAATATTCAGTTCAATAGCTTCGCTCAAATTTGGAATAACAAGAGTTAAAGTTGATCCCGGATTTGGATACAATTCAAATTCTGAAATATCATAAAAAGTCAGAACAGAATTTTCGATGCAGAAATCAGAAAAAATATTCTTGTAAGAATTGATCCAAGTTGTGCCATTCCAAAGTTGAAGGACCAGCTCAAGCATATTGACGCCATCTATTGAATAAGTAAAATCATATTGTCCAGAATTGACCCAAATCATAAGCGATTGGTTCCAATTTTGAACTGTGGTATGAATCAAATTGATTTGAGCATTGTAGAGATAACTTTCATTACTAGAGTTGACCCATACATTGGTTCCGGTTGTCCATGTTGTTCTTATGGAATTGATCAACAAATCGGCATCGAAAATATTTATTGAATGAAACTGATTGACCCACACCAACAAATCGGAGTTCCATAATTCTACAAGCGTTTCTGTAAGGTGTGCATTGCCGTCAAAAGTGTTAGTGGTTTGCTGACTTGCCAGCCAAACCATATTTTCCTCGTCCCACAATTCTTGGGTAAAAAATGAAATAGCATCATTCGCATTATACTCAAAAGTCTGTCTGGTTTGGTTTGTCCAAACACCTAAAATGTCTAATTGCAAAATTGCCACATCTAACAATCCATCAGTGTTATATGTTTTAGTTTCCAGATAATTGGGCAGCCAAGTCATAGTTTCTGTACTGTAGTATTCGGACAAGGTGCTTATGTGGTGGTAGTTGACATCATAAGTCAGAAATGAGCGAGCGGTTTCAACCCAATCTGCGGACATGGCATCCCAAGTGTAGTTGTGGGTTTCTGAAATAAGACAATTGCCATCAGGATCTTGTATAAAAGTTTTGGTTATTTTATCAAAACTATTCCAAGCGTTGTTTGTCCAAAATTGAGAGATTTGTTCGCCTGCCAGATTTTGCGCAATGGTTACGTTGGTTAAGGATAGCATCAGAACCAACAGTAGTGTAGAAAATATTTTCATGAGATTTTTTTTTGAATTTTTGTTGAGGTAAAACTAGTCAAAAATGCGAAACAATGCGTGCAGGGAAAAATCAAATATCATAGGCATTTGCGTATTCTCTTTGATGATGAAATTATTTAGCGCAATATGGTCACTGTGCCGCTGCTATTTCCTTGCTTCAACAGTGGTTGATTGGTTGCATCTAAGGCATGAATGATCCATAGGTAAGTGCCGTCCGGAACAAAGTATCCATTCTTGCCACCCGTCCAGGGTTCGTTTGGATTGTTTGATTCAAAAACGATGTCGCCCCAACGATTGAATATTTGTAAGTGGTATTCTTTTGCGCCTCTTAATATCACTCGGAACACATCGTTGAAGCCATCGTTGTTGGGTGTAAAAACATTTGGGATAAAAATGGAGACACAATCCGCTTCAACCTCTACTTGGTCGCTTGCGCTGCAATTTCCTTGAGTGGCCATTAAAGTATATGTGGTCGTAACTGTTGGATTTGCAAGTGTGCTAGCTAATTCTGGATTGGATAAAGTAGAAGCTGCAACCCAATTTAAAGTGCCCTCTCCATTTCCGCTAAGAATTACTCCGTTTTCACAATCAGAAATAGTGTCTTGGCCGGCATCTACATAAGGCAAAGGGTCAAATTGAATAGTGACAGTCGCTGTTCCTTCACATCCAATTTCGTTCGTAACGCTTACTTGATAGACGCCAGATAGCATAGTTGAAATGGTGTTGGATTGCTCATTGGTATTCCAAGCAATGGTTTCAAAATTTCCTTCAACTGTTAGTTGTGCTACCTCACCAATACAATATTGCAGTGCGTCTGTTGTGATAAGCGGTGTGATTTGTTGGACAAAATCAACCTCTATAGTTGATGATAATGTAGTGCAGCCTTCTTCGTTCATCGCAACCACATAGTAGCTTCCTGATTGTGATACTGTAATGGTTTCTTGTGTTTCATTTACCAAAATTGAACTATTGAAAAACCAATTGACATTGTCGGTGGAACTCACTTCAAGCATAGTGGTTGTAGCGCATGTTTCGATGGGAGAATCTGTAAGAACAATTATTGTTGGTGTGGCAAATTGCACCACTACAATTTCCGAGGATATCGCATTGCAATCATCCAAGCTAACTGATACTTGATAAGTGCCGGTTTGCACAACCGTTATTGTTTGAGTGGATTCTAAAATGATTTGACCATTAAAAAACCATGTATAGCTATCATAATTTTCAGACAGAAAAAGGGCAATAGATTCTCCAGCACAAAAAGCAAAGGCATCTGTATCTGATTGAATAATAGGAGGGGTTAATAACTCAAGAATAAGACTTGATTCTAAGGAGATGGCCTCGCAATCGTTTTCGTTTGTTGCTTGCACGCTATAGTTTCCAGCTATGGATGCGGAATAACTGCTTGAATTGGCACCATTGATCGGAATACCATTCAACAACCATTGATATGAAACTAAATTTTCTTCTGTTTGAAAAGTGACACTGGATCCGTCACAAATGCTGGTGGTTTCATCTGGCGTGATGGTCAATTCAAATGCTTGGTTGAAGACAACTTCAATGGCATCTGAAGTTCCTGAGCAGTCTCCGTAAGTCACATAAACTGTATAAATACCGGATGTATTTGCAATCAATTCTTGATTGGTAGCCAATGCTATTTCATTGCCATCCAGTAGCCATTGATATGTGTTGTATGTCTCTTGTAAAACAAGCGTTACTGGCATATCGTTGCAGATGATAACAGGGCTTTGAGGCAGCACAGAAGGCACCAAATTCGATTGCACATTGACTACTACAGGCTCAGAATTTGTGGTGCAAGAGCCCTCTATCAATTGCAGTGTGTATTCACCGGTTACAGTTACATCAAGCGTGGGGTTGGTTGCACCACTAATGATGTTGCCATTCAATAACCATTGCAGGTTTCCTATAGAAATAGTTTCCAACAAAATATTTTGACCTTCACAAATGTTGAAAGGGCCGAGCGGTGACACTGTAGGAACTTCTCCATTCACCGTGATGTATTCTTCCATTTCAATTTCCTGTTCGCCACAAGCTCCAACCACATTCATGGTAACTGTAAAAATTCCTAATTCATTGTAGCAAATATTTATTGGATTTTGCAAAGAGGAATTGTTTGTTGCTGCTCCGTCAAATGTCCAGTTGAAGTCGTCTGTGGGCGAAGTGCCGATGGATGTAAAGCTGATGCAGTCGCCTGCACAAATACTCGTTTCGGAAGCCATGAATGCAGGAGTTGCACTTCCATTGCTTGCACCGCCTGACACGTCCGCTGCGCAAAACTCCGCCCAAGTATTTCCGCCATCGCAAGTCAAACCAATACTGCAACCTTGGCCACCGCCATTGGCCAAAATAGAGCAATCGTCTGAAGAACTAGATTGATTGAAACTTGACCCTGCGCATCCAACAACTGCATTGGTAGCGAGCGAAATGGGGTATTGGCCTGCACCCCAACATACTTCATCTTGCAAAACGCCCGCAGCATCAAAGAGCAGAAGTTGTTCGCTTCCATTAGTAAAAACACCAACAGAACTTCCGCTTGTGCAACTGCAAGTGGCCCAATTGATATCGACCGGAATACCGGCATTGCCACTGCCTAAAACAATAAAATCACCTGCGGCAATCGTAGTTCCAACCGGAAAAGTGACAGAAAAATCGCCATCCATAATCACATAGCAACTAATATCAATTGGCACATCACAGCTATTGTAAAGCTCAATCCATTCTTCAGTATCTGGCGCATTTTGCCCATCATTGGGGCCTGGGCCATTCACCATCACTTCATTGATAACGATGCACTGACCGTTAGCAACATTATTGGCCAGAACCATCAGGGTGCAGGCAAAAACGCCAAATATTATTCTTGTATTTTGTATCATTTTTATTGAAGGCAAATCTATTTTTTTAAACATGAGGTAATGTCTGTTAGAAATCAACTTTAAGTAAAGTTTGTCTTAAGAGGTGTAAAAGGATTAGAGCATCTGATTCAAAAAGCGAAACGCATTTGTGTGACAGTTTTACTGTGGTAATGGACATTTTACTTCTTGTTCAAAGCAACCAACTCCAATTCCTCGTACCAAGTTGCTCCAAACTTTCTTATCAGCGGTTCTTTCAGGAATTTATAGACAGGGACTTTCAGCGCCATGCCACATGCGCAAGCCGGTTTACATACTTGCCAACGGTGATAATTAACGGCAGTGTACTCCGTAAGTTTTTGAATCCGCACAGGATAAAGATGGCAAGACATCGGTTTTTTCCAGTTGGTTTTTCCTTCGTTGTATGCCTTTTCCAATGCACATTTGGCAATGCCTTGCTCATCAAATATTGCAAAAGAACATTCTTTATCAAAATCAACTAGTGTGGTCACTAAATCGCCATCGAAGTCCACTTGGTATAGCCCCAATTCTTCTATGGCTTTTATGCCCTCAGGCCGCAT
>JAYSWI010000127.1:0-7101 GCA_043718125.1 Flavobacteriales bacterium | reverse complement strand
TTTTGTACCGTATTTGGATCTGCGTTGATTTCTGCCGCTAACGCCTGCAGTGTCAAGAGCACCTCGAACAATGTGGTATCGAACACCCGGAAGATCTTTCACACGTCCACCGCGCACAAGCACTATAGAGTGCTCTTGGAGGTTGTGTCCTTCTCCACCTATATAGGCGATCACCTCAAATTTATTGGTGAGGCGAACCTTAGCAACTTTTCGTAGTGCGGAATTTGGTTTCTTAGGTGTAGTGGTATAAACCTTTGTACATACGCCTCTACGTTGTGGGCAAGACGTAAGTGCCGCAGACTTGCTGCGGTAGGTTTTTGGGGTACGACCCTTTTTGATTAGTTGTTGAACGGTAGGCATTGCTAAACTCTAAGTTCCTGTTTTTTATGACTTTCGCTACAAGTCGTATTGCGAAAAATCGGGCGGCAAATGTACTCCTATGTTTTACTTATGCAAGCCCATTTGCTACTTTGATGAAAAATAATTTGAACATAGTTGCAAGCACCTATGGAAATCAGTGCATTCGCATAAAAAAAAAAATAAATCAATAATCATTTTGTGCAGAAAGTATCTAAATATGTCGCAAAAACGAATAGAAATTCAACTTTAAATTTTGAAAAAACGGAAGTTTTTGCTGGTGGCAACTTTTTTATTTTTGTTGTTGTCAAGTTGAGCAGAAATAATTGAGTTTGATATTTTTGAAATCCGATTATTTAGATTCTATTATCAAGTTCGTTACTTTAGCCGAATCAAAATGAAATGTACCCGCTGCATAAAAGTCTGTTTTTTTATCGCGATGCTATTTTGCATTTCTTCCAAAGCCCAGATTGCAAATGGTGGTTTTGAATTAAACATAAGCAATCCAGAGCACCTTGGTGAATGGCAGTTGGTGCATGGCTGGAACAACGCTGGTAGCGCAACTTCTACCCCAGACTATTACCACATTGACAGTCCAGTGGCGGCTGACATCCCAGAGACACCGATGGCTATTGTAAATGCTTACGAAGCAAATGCGATTATGGGGCTTATTCTGTGTGGTAAAGACCAAACTAACAAGCGTGAATATATTTCAACGCAGCTTGCAAATCCGTTGCTCATCAATCGGCATTACAGAATAAGTTTCAAAATATGCAATGGGCATAAGACTGAAACCTCACCCGCAGGTTTGAGTGTGAGTGATATAGGAATATTACTTTCGACTTCGGCACCTATTCAAATAGGCGACACGCCAATACTTTTAGAACCGCAATACAAGTTGGAAACACCATTATACAATTCTGAATGGTCAACTATTAGTTTCGTTGTCCAAGCAAATGAAGCGTATTTACATTTAACTTTTGGAGTTTTTGATTCCGATAGTAACATTCAGATAGATTTGCGAGAGGGTATTGATCCGTTGTGTGCTTATTATTTTGTTGACGACTTTAAAGTAGAGTCTTTGCCAATCGATTATGATCCAATGCAGCACGATTTTGTGGATGAAAGATTGCCAGTAACTAAGCCTAAGCCGCAGCCAAATATTGAATTGCCAGAACCATTTTTTCTTCCCAATTCTTTTAGTCCGAATGGAGATCATATCAATGAAACTTTTCAACCCATTGGAAATACTTTATCTGAATGGGAGTTTTCAATCTTCAATATTTGGGGTGAGCAGCTTTTCATTACTGAAGACGAAAACATGAGTTGGGATGGAAATTTTGAAGGAAAACAATGTACCAATGGAAATTATGTTTGGAAGATTTCTTATTACGTTTGGGATGATGTATTGATGATATCAAAATTGGTGGAAACAGAAGGAATCGTGATTCTTTTGCGATAGGATTTTTATCTAAAAATATTTAACGGGCTACTTTCGCGATCATGCGAATAGCCCGTTTTTCATTGTTAGAAACTCACCAATTGAGCAATCTTGTTGAAGATTATCTCAAGCAAGAAAATAAATTATCGGGTTTTTCAAATGGTTTTTATACGCTTGAAAACTATAAATCTATAATCGAAAAGCGTGCATTATTTTCAACGCAACTTGGACTTTTGGTTGACACTTTGTTGGAGCAAAACAAAGACGCTTCTCTATCCAAAGTTTCTAAAGAAAATATTCTTAGACTAATTGACCCGAACACTTTTAGTGTCACCACCGGCCATCAATTGTGCCTTTTCACAGGACCCATGTATTTTGTCTTTAAGATACTTTCTACTATCAAACTTGCACAACAATTAAAAGTGGAATTTCCTGAGAAACATTTTGTACCTGTTTATTGGATGGCCAGCGAGGATCATGATCGGGTTGAGATAAGCCAAACGTATTTGTATGGGAAAAAAGTATCTTGGGAAACAACGCAGGAAGGTGCTGTTGGTGAATTCAATTTAGAAAATATTGAAGATGCAATTACACAATTTTCACAATTGCTTGGCACAAGTGATGAAGCTAAAAATATTGTTGAATTTTTTAAGAAGCACTATTCCACATCAAACCTGGCTGATGCAACAAGAGGCATAGTAAACGAACTATTTGGAAAGTATGGCATAGTGGTGATAGATGGCAATGATGCAGCCTTAAAGACACAACTAGTGGGTGTGATGAAGGATGAAGTTGAAAATCAAAGCACGTTTAAGGCGGTGAGCAATACTACCAATAAGTTGAAAAATTTGGGGTATCAAGTTCAAGTAAATCCTCGAGAAATAAATCTTTTTTACTTAGAGAAAAACAGTAGGAAACGAATTGAAAAGACAAGTGATGAAATATGGTATCTGGTAGGTGGGGAAATGAAATGGAGCAAATCAGAAATTCTTGATGAAATAGAAAGCCACCCTGAAAGGTTTAGTCCCAATGTGTTGCTTCGTGCAATGTTTCAAGAAATCGTTTTGCCAAATATTGCATACATTGGAGGGCCTAGTGAGGTAGCTTATTGGTTGCAATTGAAGTCAGCTTTTGAAATTCATAACATTTCGTTTCCAATTCTTGTTCTTCGTGATAGTGCATTATTTATTTCTGAAAAAACAAAAGCGAAACTCCAAAAATTGGGGTTGATATTGAGCGATCTTTTTGACGATAAAAATGGTGTTACCAAAAAATTGTTGAGAGCTGATAGTTTTAGTTTGGATGTTGAAAAGGATAAACTAAAATCGCTTTTTGAATTGATTAAAACGCGGGTTGTTGTGTTAGATGCTGCGCTGGAAACGGCAGTCAAGGCTGAATTACAAAAGCAGCTCAATGGATTGGCTGTGTTGGAAAATAAAATGTTGAAGGCACTTAAGACGAAAGAAGAAGTGAAATTGACGCAGTTGGAAAAGCTTTATGGCGAGTTGTTACCCAATGGGGAATTGAATGAGAGAAGGGATAATTTTTTTCAATATCAACATGAGTTTGGTACTGAGTTAATTGATGTTTTATTGGAAAATTTTGATCCTCAAAAGTTCGAGTTGAAAATAATCGAACCGCCAAATTAAGTTGCTCATAATGTTTCAGTCTGCATCAAATTCTCGGCTTGTACAGGTATTCAACCTTGGTTATACAATCTTTGTTATTCCTGCTTCTCAACGAAATAAAATCCTTTGTCCACGGCTTGCAGAGGTTGAGAGTCTTGTTGGTTAATTATTCATCCTCCCTGCTTAATTCAATGACATAGTTTTTGCTCGTGTTCCAATATTTGCTCAATTCGAAAAATCATTTCCTTCTATCCAAATAACTCTGTAATATCAATGCAGCACTCACTTTATCCAAGCTGCCTTTGTTTTGCCGATCCTTTTTTTTCATTCCCATCATGTATAAAGTTCGCGCTGCTTCCATGCTGGTGAATGCTTCGTCCACACGCACTATTTTTTTATCCGGAAAAATTTTAGAAAGTTTTACTACAAATTTTTGCTGTGCAAAAGTGATAGAAGATGGTTGGCCATTTAGTCTTTTTGCTTCGCCCACCACCACGATTTCGATTTGCTCTTTTTCAAATAATTTTTTCAGAAATTCGAATACATCATCGGTGTCCACAGTTTGAAATGGAGAAGCAATAATGCGCGCGCTATCAGTAAGAGCAAATCCTGTTCGCACTGTACCAAAATCGATTCCTAAAATTTTTGACATCATGAATATTGGCAGGCAAGATACATTTGACGCCCTATCAAAAAAACAAAATGACAGATCTAAAAAATTCCATTGAGCAGGCTTGGACCAACAGAGAACTATTACAACAAAAGGACATACAATCAGCAATATCTGAAGTAATCCATTTGTTAGATGAAGGAAAAATAAGGGTAGCTGAACCGCTTGAAAATGGAGAATGGCAAGTGAATGAATGGATAAAAAAAGCAGTGATTATGTACTTCCCCATTCGCCAAATGGAGGTGATTGAAGTTGGCCCTTTCGTTTTTCATGACAAAATGAAATTGAAAACAAACTACAAAGAACTTGGTGTGCGTGTGGTGCCACATGCCATTGCACGATATGGCTCATACCTAGCCAGTGGCGTTATTCTTATGCCTAGCTATGTCAATATTGGAGCTTATGTGGCTACCGGAACAATGGTGGATACTTGGGCCACCGTTGGCAGTTGTGCACAGATAGGAAAGAACGTGCACCTAAGCGGTGGTGTTGGCATTGGCGGTGTTTTGGAACCCATTCAAGCCTCACCAGTTATCATTGAAGATGGTTGTTTCATCGGCAGTCGATGTATAGTGGTGGAAGGCGTTCAGGTGCGCAAGGAGGCAGTGCTTGGAGCGAATGTGGTGCTTACAAAAAGCACAAAAATTATTGATGTAACAGGCCCTGAACCTATCACACACAGAGGTGAAGTGCCAGAAAGGAGCGTGGTGATTCCGGGTACCTACGCCAAAAAATTTCCTGCCGGAGAATATCAAGTTCCTTGCGCATTAATAATTGGCAAGCGGAAAGAAAGTACAGATTTGAAGACATCATTGAATGATGCTTTGCGTGAAAATAATGTGGCGGCCTAATTCAATATTTGTAGAAAAACAATCGCTTGAAAAAATTTCTTATCATTCAGACGGCATTTATTGGAGATGTTATTTTGGCTACTGCCGTTGCCGAAAAACTACATCGTTTTTATCCCAATTCCGCCATCGATTTTTTGGTTAGAAAAGGCAACGAGTCGTTATTAAATGGGCATCCATTTCTACACAAAGTGTTGATTTGGGACAAAAAAAATAGCAAATATTCAAACCTTTTTAGGCTACTTAAAAACATTCGAAATGCAAAATATCATCACGTAATCAACCTTCAACGCTATGCCGCATCGGGACTAATCACTGCATTTTCGAAAGCAGATGAGCGCATCGGATTTGATAAAAATCCATTGTCATTTTTATTTGATAAAAAAATTGAACACCGTATTGGCAATAAAAAGGAACAACAAGAACAGGAAGTAAAACGATGTTTGAATTTAATAAATCACCTCACAGACAATTCGCTTGAATTGCCAAAACTATACCCCTCTATTTCTGATTTTGCAGCCATTCAAAAATATATAGAAGAAGATTTTGTCACCATAAGTCCTGCATCTGTTTGGTTCACCAAACAAACACCAATTAGTGTTTGGATCAAATACATCAAAAGCCAAACAGAAAAGAAATTTTATCTACTTGGAGGCGCCAATGACTTATCTATTTGCAATGAAATTTGCAAGCAATGCCCTGAAGCAAATATTGAAATATTGGCAGGAAAACTCTCCTTATTGCAGAGTGCCGCATTGATGAAATATTCCACCATGAACTTCACCAACGATAGCGCACCTCTTCACTTGTGTTCCGCTATGAATGCTCCTGTTACTGTTGTTTTCTGTTCCACTATTCCCGAATTTGGTTTTGGCCCACTCAGCGCGAATGCAACCATCGTTGAAACCAAAGTGCCGCTGCAGTGTCGGCCATGTGGAGTGCATGGATTTAAGGCTTGTCCGCAAGGGCATTTCAAATGTGCTGATGTTTCAATCAACACCCTATCATGAACTTCCGCACAGAGCTGCACCTCTCCCCTGCCCCATTCGAAATTACGCATCATTCAGAAATTGTTTTGATGGGTTCTTGTTTTGCAGAAAATATAGGAAATCATTTTTTGCGAAATCGTTTCAAAACAAGTATCAATTCGCACGGCATTCTTTTCAACCCTATTTCAATTGCGAACGCATTAGATGACATCATTGAAAATCGAATTTTTTCAAAACAAGAATTGATAGAGACCAATGGCAAATTTGTAAGTCTAAACCATCATGGAAAATTCAGCGATGTCAATCCAGACCTAGCAATAGAAAAGATCAACGAATCTATTCAAATTGCAAATGGCATGTTGCAAAATGCTAAAGTGCTTATCATTTCCTTTGGTAGTGCTTGGGCTTGGCAGCACAAAGCCACCAAACAAATTGTAGCCAATTGCCACAAAATTCCACAAACGGAATTCGAAAAAGTTTTGATTTCATCCGACCAAATTCTTGAACGATATAACATCCTCATTCAAAAATTTCAAAACACGCATCCACAATTACAAGTTGTTTTCACCATAAGTCCAGTGCGATATCTGCGTGATGGGCTGATTCAAAACAACCTGTCAAAAGCCCATCTTTTTATTGCAGTTCATGGCTTGTGTGCAGAGTTTATTCATTGCAATTATTTCCCTGCATTCGAAATAGTATTGGATGAATTGCGTGATTACCGTTTTTTCAAAGAGGATATGCTACACCCAAATGAACAGGCTATTAAATACGTGTGGGAAAAATTTTGCATCTGGTGCATGAACGATGTAACTATCTTAAAATCAAAACAGCTTGAGAAATGGATATTGCTGCTTGAACATGTTACGATGAATGATAACAATGAATTTTTTGTGGACAAGCAACGAGACGCAGAAGCAGCTATCCATAAAATTCTAGCATGATTTATTACCTCAAAAAAAAGCCAGCAATAAAAAGCACCATTCAGAATAGAAACGCATGTCAACCTAATACTTCTCCAACCAAGTCAAAGCGTTAATGGCATATCCTGTTTTTAACTGTCCATAAAATCGAGTAACGATTTGACTTATCAGAACTGGTTATCAAGGGAAGAAATACAATGTTTAGCGAATTTCAATTCGTCATTTTTCAACAATGATCCAATCAT
>JAYSWI010000126.1:0-2457 GCA_043718125.1 Flavobacteriales bacterium | reverse complement strand
GCGAATTTGGTATAAACTACTCTTTGAAGTTTCAGCGAAAACAAATTCGATTTCTTGTCGGCCTCAAGGTCGTATAGAAAGAAGGCAAAGTCAGATTCTACTTAGTCAAACTCTGGAAGTGTTGGCAATGTGTTGTAAAAACTTGTCTGCAAGGCCACAACTTGCTTTTTCTTCCATTGGTTTAAGATTGAGCCTTTGGCAATTATTTGTGGAACGAGCCTTTTTCGTGAGGAAGAAAGATAGTCAGGCCTTGGATTATTAATAGCTTGAGTCCATCCAAATTCAGGAGATGGGTTTTCCAAATAAGCGGTGAAAGGCCCTGTCAAATTCCCTGAAATATAAACTGCTTGAACTTCAAGTGACCCAAAGTCTAATACTCGTCCTTTGTGGTCATACGAAACTAAAACGTAGTCAATATTTCCGGTAGATTTGCCGTGTTTGTCTTTCAGCCTTACTTCGCCTACATGTGTCCATGTTGTTTTATCATCGAAAATGAAGTTTGCTGCATCGCTGATTATTGTCCAATCTTCACGAAATCTTATGGGACAAATAATTACTTGTTGGCCTTTGTACGTTAGGCTACAAACGCCTAACGGAAATTCAATACTA
This sequence comes from Flavobacteriales bacterium, assembly GCA_043718125.1. GTDB lineage: Bacteria > Bacteroidota > Bacteroidia > Flavobacteriales_D > Sanyastnellaceae > JANNVZ01. The sequence goes on along the minus strand of JAYSWI010000126.1, from coordinate 1,848 downwards.
TTTTTTGTACAGTTTGAAACAATGTTGATGTATGGACATAATTTGTTGGCACGATAACGCTTTGCTCTAGTACTTTCATTGCTAATAGGAAAGCCGAAAACTTCGCCTAAAGGTTGTAAATCGTTTTTGCCCAAACTCATGGGCAAATTTAATAATATTCATTTTTTTGTTCTTTCGCAGTTTGCATGAAAGTGTTTACTCAAGCATACAACATCGCCTTTGTTAGGATTCTTTTCCCTTAATGGAATTCAGTTTTTCCTCTCAACATTTATGAATAAAAAAAAGGGTGTGGTTAAGCCAAAGAACTTTTTAATAATTCAACCAATGTCGAAAAACAAATTCCGTTTTGAAGCGGCCTTGTTGCTCTATCTAGTACGCTAGCGGTTGTATCCTCTTTGGGATGTCATAATTTCAATTCAATACTTTGAACCTGCGATAGAATCAGATAATTTTAAAATTCGAAACATTACGCGATTGCTTTTGCCAATTTTCTTGCATACAAGCTGAATGGTTTCTTTATCAGTGATGCAAAATTGCTTACTCCGAAGCATAAGATAAATATTGTATTCCATAAAAAATGTACGCTGAAAACATTTTGCATAAAAACCTATTTCAGATAGATGTAAAGGACACGGAGATTTTACATTCGCCCGATAAAATTTTGCGTGAGAACATAGTATTTGGTATTATCAGAAAATAGAGATAGCCAATCAAAGCTCACCCGAATTGATAACCCTGTCATTTCAAGTAGTGCAATTTCGGAATTGCACAACTGCCTTATGACAATTGCATATTCAATAGAAATGGATTTCATGTTTTGGTATAAAATAATTCTTTGTGTTGTGGTATTTGCCATTTCACTTGGAATAGCGGCATATATGACTTGGGGCGAGCGCAAGGTGGCAGCCATATTGCAAGACCGCGTGGGTCCTGCACGTGCCGGCAAGTTTGGGCTTTTGCAACCGCTAGCCGATGGGGTAAAAATGTTTATGAAGGAAGAAATGATTCCTTCCAAAGCCAATAAATGGTTGTTCATTCTAGGCCCATGTTTCTTTATGCTTACAGCTTGCATGACGGGTGCTGTTATACCTTGGGGCAGTGGCATCACAATAGACGGAGTGGTCTATCCCATGCAAATCACTGATCTCAACATTGGGCTTTTGTATCTGCTTGGAGTAGTATCTATGGGCGTATATGGAATAATGATAGGTGGCTGGGCAAGCAACAACAAGTACTCACTTTTGGGTGCGCTAAGGGCTTCATCACAAATGATTTCTTATGAGGTGGCCATGGGTATGGCGCTTATAGCATTGGTGATGGTAACCGGCACCTTAAGCCTTCGCGAAATTTCGGAACAACAAGATGCAGGATGGGCCAACATCGTTTATCAACCATTAGGTTTTCTCATCTTTATGATATGCGCTTTTGCAGAAACCAACCGCGCTCCATTCGATTTGCCGGAGGCAGAAAACGAATTGGTGGGCGGCTATCACACAGAGTATTCTTCCATGAAGTTGGGCTTCTTTCTCTTTGCGGAGTACATCAACATGTTCATCAGCAGTGCAGTGATGGCCACGCTTTATTTTGGGGGCTACAACTTCCCATTCCAACATGAGCTTGGACTGGATGGAAATGCACTGGCCCTTTTACAAACCGTTTTCCTTTTCGCTAAAATCATCATTTTCATTTTCATATTCATGTGGGTTCGCTGGACACTGCCACGATTCCGCTATGACCAGTTGATGAACCTAGGATGGAAAGTTCTTTTACCATTAGCTATTGCCAATATTTTTCTAACCGGAATAGTGATGTGGGCAATGGGATTCTTGAACAAATAAATTTTTGAAT
>JAYSWI010000125.1:0-7154 GCA_043718125.1 Flavobacteriales bacterium | reverse complement strand
TCAGTGGCCATAATAGCACCACCATCTGTAAATACTTCTTGTTGTGCAGACAGTCGCAAACAGGCGCAAACAACTAGCACGGATAGACTAATTTTCTTCATTGGAAAAATAATTAAATTAAGATTTATGTTGTTAAGGTTGAGCCATTTTGGAAAGTGGCTACAGTGACAAAACTAACAAATTTCAATCAACGCGTTGGCCTTTTGATAATTAGTAATCAAAAAAAAAGATTTTGTTTTGAACAATTGAAATTAGAAGGCTGTGTTGGATAAAGCAGGATGTTGAACTTCAGTCTTATTTTATTAGATGCGAAAAAAAGCATAAAAAAATTCAAAACACAAGAGCGAAGGATAGACACCAATTATCCTAATATGCTTTTCGAACTATGCGAGAATTAAGCAGAAACCAACTTGCTGCAACTCCTATATGTATAAGAGCCGGATATGTGCCGTCTTACGAATCTTGCATAAGAATCCGCATTCACCATTTTGGTGTAAATATTATTTGGAACACCGAAAAATTCGTAACAATTTCCATCAACATAAGTGACCTTTAGTACTTGTTTCTCATAGTTGAAATCAACAATTCCCGATGAAGCAATGGTCTGGCTGTATAAGTCTTTTGTTTGTTCCAAAGTTTCTGGGGCAATGCTTACCAGAAAATGATATGCTTCAATAATTTCTTTGCTTCGTGCTTCTGCTTCCAATTTCAATTCCTCGCTATCAAAAAATTTGTCGGGATGACTGTCTTTCATCGCATTGCGATAAATGGTCTTTAGTTCGGATAGCGAAACATTTTTTTCAACTCCGAGCAATTTGCGATAATCATTGATTTTTTTCATGACGTCAGTTTTTCTTTTTTTTTTTTGAGGGCCGCGAATATAGTTGCATCAAAGCGTTAACTCAATTTTCATTAACTGCGATATACAAATTTGAGAATAAAAAAAGCCTTGTGGAAAACACCACAAGGCCATTATTATCAATAGATAGGATTTTATTTTTTCTCAACTATTACCCCACCTTTGTTGTCAAAGCTGACATAATATTTTCCTTTAAAGAACTTGGATGTATCCACCGAAGTGCCTCTGCCTGACTTAACCAATGCAGCATATTCGCTATAAATTTCGAAATCTGTTTCGGCTGAAAAATCAATACTGCTTGAGATTTTGGTGCTCTTGATGTTTACTGCTGGGGTGGCGCTTTCCACTTTCACTTCCTGTGATGTGCGCTGACCTTTATGGTCAATTTGGTAAACCCTAAAAGTATTTGTGCCGCTATGCAACGTGGCCTGAAATGCGTAATTGTTGGCTTCCAACTTGCCCATGCCAATGGTCTCTCCTACTTTCACCCAGCGTGTCCATCTAAATTGTTCTATAATAAAAGGGATGGGTGCAGATTCTGATTTTGAAACCCAAGAAATAAGACCTTGCGGTGTCACAGACATTGATACTATTTCGAATGTACTGTTGGGATATATAACTTCTGGATTGATTATCTTGACATCACATTTTTCTTTGCAACGCAACACAATCTCAACGGCATCATTTAATTTTAAACCCCAAGCAGAAAGGTCTACTGCAAATGCTGGTGAGTTGACTTCGTCACTTGTGATACTGCCATTTACAAGCACTTCAAATACGCAATAACCTACTCCACTTTCGGTTGTTGGATTTTTTACATAGAGGTCTTTGCCTTGATAAACACCACTGATAACAACCACTTCAGCTTGGCTGAATAGCGCTGTTAATGCAATGATGACAGTTGTAAATAGGGATTTCATTTGATTAATTGTGATTAAAATTATTTGCCTCAACCGGGGCGAAAGTAAAAAATAATATTATTCAGACCGAAGTATGAATGGATGAAATTGCTTGTTTCATGCGACCAACGTTTTCCATATTGAATTCTCCTTCTTCACAAGTGCGGAAGTAGTAAGGTTTTCCTCCCACCTCATTGGCGCATTTGAAGCTGTAGTCATATTCAGTGCCATCTGGTAAAATGCGCTGATAAAAAATGCTCTTGTCGCTTTCTTCTACTATTCTACTTGTGAATAGCATGTCTGAATTTAATTCTGATTTGATTGACATCATATCTGCTTTTTCAAGTGACGCTACAATCCAAAATTGATTTCCAAGTTGCAAATTGAGTTCCCCTGTGGCACTGTTCACGCTGATGCTCGGTGTGTTTTCTATCATCAAATCTTTTGGAAGAATAATGTTGAATGAATAGCCGCCTTCATTGATTTGAAAGAGCGAATCGTTTGGTTGCAATGCAATGGCATTGTCGGTATGCTTCGAGGTTTCATTAGCGCACGACTGCGCGAAAAAAAGAATGCTAAGAATAGCGAATGCAAATGTGAAATTTTTCATTTTTTATTGTATTTAGGATGAAGTTCAGGCGGTTTGAACGACACCTCAATTAATAATGTTTCACTAAGCAATTTTCAATTGGTAATGTATAGGTATGGCTCTTGGAAAGTGGTCTCGTAAGTAATAAGTGGGAAACTTGCGGGGCCGTTCACCAAGCTTCCGTCCTGTATCAACCATTGCGATGAACTGCAAGGGTCGGTAATAATGACACCGTCCTCGTTGACTATTACTGCGCATTGTTGCTCCACCTGGTAGGTGCTGTGCCGTTCAATTGCCGTGAATTCATCGGTGCTGTTGCGGTAAATGATAATACCTCTGCTGCCACCGGTCACATATAGCCAGCCTGATGGAACGCTGAGATCAAAAAAATCGGGCTGGTTCACGTTTATAGTAATATTCACTGGCACATAAGGCACTTGGCTGGTGTTGTTTTTATCGCGGCACTGCGAAAATAAAAGTGATGCAAGAATCAGTATTGGAAATTTTCTACTCATGGTTCAATAGCGCATTGCGAAAGTAAAAATTTTAGGGTTTCCCTTTTTTTGAATTTATTGCAACAAAGTCTTTCAGATAACAAGGCTCGAAATAAGCAACATTTTCGAATTGCTTTTCTTGGTATTTGCACTCAGCTATTTCCGCCATCATTGCGGCAGAAGGTAAAATATTACATAAGGCATTTTCGTCTTCTAAGTATTGCGCACATTTGAATGCACCATCACCGATATAGACTGTTTCATTGTGCTTTTCATTTGAGAAAAAATCTTGATTCACTATAGAGGCTGATGGCTCTTGTATGCAATTCAAATTAGAATCGAAAAGCGCGGTATAGGCTTCATCACGCCTTGCGTCCAACATAGGGCGGAAGTATTTTTTTGAAACGAATTGTTGTTTGGCAAAATGTGCTAGTGAAGCTAGCGTATCCACTGAAATGATTGGCAAATTGAGTGAGAAAGCAAGTCCTTTGGCAGCACTTATCCCGATGCGCAAACCTGTGTATGAGCCAGGGCCTTTGCTCACTGCTATGGCGTCTAGTGCTGTTATTGTTTTGCCTGTAGATATGACTACGTCCTGAATAAATTCATGCAGTTTTTCGGCATGGATATATTTTACATCACTTGTTTCTTTCAATGAGCAAATGGATCCATTCAAGGACAATGCTACAGAACAATTTTTTGTTGATGTTTCAATTAGAAGTATTAGTGCCATTATTCCTTTTCGGCATTTTCGTCTTCTTCTGCTTCTTCTTGCGCCTTTTTTATTTCAACTTTGTCATTTGGTTTGAGTTTCCTACTCACCTCGTCATAAGGCCCGGTGATGATTTGTTCTCCCAACGTAATGCCTTTGATGATGTGTATAAATCTGTCATCTTGAATTCCTGTTTCAACCACCCTGATTTCGGCCTTTTTTGTAGTTTCATTTAGAACAAATAGAACGGTAAATGGCTCGGAAGGAATGCTTGATTCAGTGGTTGCGATATCCTTTTTCTTGATGCGCTCAAGAATGGAAGCTGATGAGGTGTCCTCGCGTGTTGACACAGATTTTATAGGCACCGTGAGCACATTTTCAACTCTTTCTGTAAGTATATCTACGGTGGCACTCATGCCTGGTCTGAAGGGCGAGAAGTTTTCTCCTTTGCCCAAAGCGAGATGGCTATATGAATCCGGCAGTATTCGAATTTTCACTTCAAAATTGGTGACTTGGTCTATACTCGAAGTGAGCATGTTGGATGCGGTGTTGCTAATTTCAGTGATTATTCCTTTGAATGTTTCATCATCATAAGCGTCCACTTCTACATTGGCAGTATCGCCTACATTGACTCTTACTATGTCGCTTTCATTCACCTCCACGTTTACTTCCATCGTTTGCAGTGCAGATATTTTCATGATGATGTCTCCACTCATCATGCTGTTGCCAAGCACTGCTTCGCCCAACTCTTTTGTTAGTGCCGTTACCGTCCCATTCATTGGTGATAGGATGGTGGTTCGCTTCAAATTATCAGATGCTTCTACTACGCCTGCTTGTGCGCTTTCAATGGAAAACTCCGCACTGCTAATACTCTCCTTGGCAGCTGTTACTTCGGCTTTGGAGGTCTCCCAAGTGCTGGTGATGGATTCAAGTTCTGCTTTAGAAATAGCACCATCATCAAATAATTTTTTCTGCCGCTGATAATTTAATTCTGTTGCTTTAAACTGAGCCTCTGCTTGTATTAGTCTGGCTCTTGCACTGCTCAAGTTACTCTTCGCTCCGTTGATGGCTGCTTGTGCTCTGTTTAATGCTGAACTATAGATGTCGGGGTTGATGCGCACAAGCACTTGTCCTTGCGTTACTATATCGCCTTCCTTCACGGGCAGCGCTATTATTTCTCCGCTCACTTGCGACTGAATTTTTACTTCTGTTTCGGGTTGAATTTTTCCGCTGGCTGAAACGCTTTCAGCAAGGCTTCTGTTTTCACATTTCTCCACATTTACCTTCTTAGTGTCATCATCCTCGCCAAATGCTTTGCTTATGATGAGCAGTAGAAAAAGAATGCCAGCAACCCACAGAAATATTTTTTTGTACTTCTTCATTATTTCAAACTTATTGTTTTTCCTTGATAGAACTCTAGGATTTTTATTGTAAAAATAAATTCATACTTCGTTCGCGTTTGAGTAGCCAAAGCATTTTCTAGTCGAAGCCTGGCGTCCGCATAATCAACGGTGTTACTTAGTCCATTCTCATAGCGGGACTCTGCAAAGGCAAAGGCTTTTTCACTTGCCAAAACGCTTTGCTGCGCAGCTTGGTGTGAGGCCAACGCGGCCTTGGCATCGGCATGTGCGCGATATACACTTTGTTCCAATGTTTGTTTGGTTTGTGCCAATTGCAGCTCGTTTATTTCTCTATTGAGCGTTGCTCTTTTCACATTTGACTTGGCACTAAAGCCATTGAAAATGGGCACCGTCAATGAGAAAAACAGAGATTGATTCACGTTGTCTTTTAATTGTTTTTCGAATGGCTTTAATGTGAAGTCATCATCATCATAATTGATACCCGGAACCAACACCCAGTCCAATGCCGAAGTGACGCCAATTGTATCTATAGAATAGGTGGGATCGCCTGTAAGAATTTTGGAAGCTCCGGAATAACCGGTTCCATAACTATAGCTCATGTTGAGGGTGGGCAACTGAGCGCCTTTGGCAATTTTTAATCCCAAATCGGCACTGGCCATCTGTGTGGTTGCGCTTTTTATTTCAGGAAAATTGTTGAGGGCTGCTTGCACAGTAATTTCAGGATTCAAAATGATTTCTTCTCCTGAAATATCTTTCAAATCGGGGATGTAAATTTGGAACGTATCTATTTGTTTGGCCTCTAACTGGAGCAATTGCATGAGCGCCAACTTGGACAATTCAAAATTGTTTTCAGCGGCTATCAAACTTGATTTACTGCCGGCCAATTGTGCCTGCATGTCGGCAAGGTTTCCTTCTGATAATTGTCCTGCAAAAACCAACTTTTCCAGTCGTTTTACTTGGCGCTCCGATGATGTTACATTTTGCTGAGCGATGTACAAAAACTCTCTGTTGAGGAGGACCGATAAATATTGAGAAGAAACATTTAACGCAATATCATTTCGCATTTTTTCGTAATTCCATTTGCTTGCCTCTGTGTTTAGTTCGGATTGTTTCCAAGTATTTAAAATTGAAAAGCCACTAAACAACGTCATGCTTGTGGACAATGCAAAATTGTTGTTGCGTATTCGTTCGGTAGCAAATTGATTGGTGAATGGGTCAATTCTTTGACCCCAATTGTAGCCATGCGATGCTTGTCCGTTCAAACTTGGCAACAAATTTCCGAACGAACTTTGCTCTGTTACTTCAGCAATTTTTACGTTCAATTCGCTTTGGTTAATGGAAATATTTTTCTGAAAAGCATATTGAATGCAACTGTCCAGTGTCCAAACTTGTGAGCGAAGAATGGCGGGGAGCGATAAAAGAATTATGAGAATAAGCCTCGTCATGATGTCTGTAGAATACTTGGACAAACATATATGGTTGTTCAAGCTGGTCGAACTTGCGAAATGTTTAGTGGTGCGAATTGTTTACAGGAGGTTGCAAAGGGAGCAAAGTTTGCGCAAAGAATTTTCTGCTTGCCACAATTAATTTTTCGTTCTTCATTCTCAATTGAACACGGATTGAACGGATTGAACGGATCAGAGTGGATCTAAGCGGATTTGAAAATGTGTTTTCCCTAATGTCTAACTCCTTATTGCTAACCCCTTCTCTAATAGAACACGGATTGAACGGATTGAACGGATCAGAGTGGATTTAGGCGGATTTGAAAAAGTGTTTTCCCTAATGCCTAACTCCTTATTGCTAACCCCTTCTCTAATAGAACACGGATTGAACGGATTGAACGGATTGGAGCGGATTTGAAAAAGTGTTTTTCGTTCTTTTTGGTTGGGATAAAAAACGTTTAGCACAAGATTAATTCTGTTTTCATCATTACATCATCGCATACGGTAGGTGAATTTTGTTTGCAAAGACAAACCACTGACCATATTTGGCCTGCTTTTTCGGTTGCGTACTTATCACCAATTGCACAATACTAATAGTGAAAATAATATCTTGCATCATTGTTCTTTTACTGTCATCTACAATCGCGCTTGGGCAAGAAACGTGCGTGTATGCGCCTTCGTCCAATATAACGAAGCTGCTGGATCAAAGTCGTGATTCTAAAAAATATGAAGCTGATGAACGTGCTGAATTTCTTGATAAATCTTTGGAAGAAGATCCCAATTGTTTGCCTTGTTTGA
>JAYSWI010000124.1:0-7154 GCA_043718125.1 Flavobacteriales bacterium | reverse complement strand
CAAATACAACGTGTGGAGGAAGGCATGGCCACTATCATTAAGTCCATCAAACAAGATCCGCACGCAATTGAAACCGTTTGGATCTCTATCATAGTTTTTGCAGGCCAAGCCAAAACGCTGGTTCCATTGCAAGAAGTAGTAAGTTTTTATCCTCCAAAATTCCCTATAGGCGGTGGCACATCGCTGAGCAAAGGACTTGGCCATTTGATGTACGAGCTACGAACCAACATAGTGAAAACAACGATGGAACAAAAAGGCGATTGGAAACCAATCGTGTTTCTGTTTACTGACGGTGTGCCTACAGATGATAGCAAAGCAGCCATTGCAGAGTGGAAACAAAATTGGCAACGCACAGCAAACATGGTCGCCATTTCCTTCGGTGATGAGGTGGACATGCAGTTGCTTTGCGAGCTGACAGAAAATGTTTTGCACTTCAATAATTCGACTGAAGAAGATTACAAAAAATTCTTCAAATGGGTGACAGACTCCATCAAAACGAGCAGCGTAAGTGTGGAGAACAATGAGTCGGGATTTGAACTGGCCAAAATCGAAGAAGTGGATTCACTGTCCAAAATAGACCTCACTAAAAACACTGCGCCAAAACAATTCGCAGATGCAAATTTTGTGGTGCTGGCTGCAAAATGTCAGAACACCAAACGACCCTATTTGATGAAGTATAGAAAGGTCATCAACCCTTCCGGACTGGAGGGGTTAAACTTTCAAACCCTGTCATACCGCATGGTTGGCAGCTTCGCTGTGGACAATTCATACTTCGATTACTGCGATGAAAATGGTGCACAATTCAAAGTAAATAGCGATGAGTTGCAAGGTGCACCAGCCTGCCCCTGTTGTGGAAATCAAATTGGTTTTGCAATGTGCCAATGTCAGAAAATACACTGCTTGAGTGGCCCGGGAGAAAGTACTTGCCCGTGGTGTGGCAACAAAGGAAATTACGGATTTGGAGAAGGAAGTTTCGACATCAACAGAACACAGGGATAATGGTAGAAGAGATAGAAATAAAAAAATATATCAGTACATTATTGGCCCAACAAAATATTGTCATTGCCAACCATCACAACACCTTGTTTGATGATTTTGTAAATGATGAAACAAATATCAATGCGGTAAAACAGATTAGGGAAAATCAAAAAATGATCACAGAAAAATGGCAACTTAGAAATAGCATCAACCATGTTATTGAAAAACAACTCATCATCCCCAATGCCACGGTTGGCAAAGCCTACAAAGCCGAACTGAATTTCGAAAAAAATGAAATGGGCGAAATAATTTTCGCAGAATTTAATGGCCTCGAAAAATTTGGATTAGCATACAATTACCAATCAGAAACAATAAGTGGGCTGCCAACTCTAAGTGGTGATTTCAAAATAACCATGCACTTCAGAGTGAAGGGCGAAGAAGAAAATTCGCCACTCCATGAGAAACAAATAAACTTGGTGATCAACGCAGACCCAAAATCACTTTGGAAAAATATTCCAAGCACCCAAACAGCGAGTAATTTTTGGAAACCAGACAACACTGAAGACTTCCAGGCATTGGGCGACAAACACATTGTGGTTGCTTCCAAACGAGGCCGAAGTCATGGCAATGTTGGCTCATTCAGAGATGATGATTTTGCGTTCAAACATTTTGAAACCACCGGCTGGAGCGTGGTCTGTGTGGCCGATGGAGCGGGAAGTGCCAGCGTTTCGCGACATGGTTCCAAATTGGCTTGCGATGCGGTTATCGAATACTTCACCGATAATTTTACAGAAGCGTCACTCCTAGAATTTGATGCAATTGTTGCCCAACATTACACCGAAAAAAATGATGAAACATCCAAACAAATAAGCCATTTTGTTTATAGCAATTTGTCGAAAGCAGCTCACTTTGCACACAAACAAATTGATGCTTTTGCAACACTAACTGAAAAACAAATCAAAGAATTTCATTCCACTTTGATATTCGCGGTATTCAAAAAATATGAGTTTGGATATGCCATTCTCACTTTTGGAGTGGGCGATTGTCCTATCGGAATTATGAATAAGGACGAAACAGAAATAAAACTGATGAACTGGCTGGATGTAGGCGAATACGGTGGAGGCACTCGTTTTATCACAATGGCAGAAATATTTTCAAGCGACAAATTCACCACACGTTTTGGATTCAAATTGATTGACGATTTTTCTTACCTCTTCCTGATGACAGATGGAATTTATGACCCAAAATTTGTGGTAGAAGCCAACCTCGAAAAAGTGGAAAAATGGAAAGAGTTTTTATTAGATATGAAAGGCAACAACGAGGATAAACACGCCATTGAATTCTCATACAACAACCCCGAAATAGCACAGCAACTTTCCACTTGGATGGACTTCTGGAGCCCCGGCAATCATGACGACAGAACACTAGCCATTGTATTTTAAGTTTTTTTTCTTATGCCTACAATTACAGTAAAATCAATCATTAGCGGAACAACTTATCAATACGTGGACAATGGCGAACCCAAAAGTGGCACAGCTAAAAACGTATATTTTAGTCCGGATAGAAAATATGTAGTTGCCATTTTTAAAGAGAAGCAAGACTTTAATCAGAAAGAGAGATTAGCCAAAATAGTAACCAAATATTTAGATCAAATACAGACCAAAGAAGCGGGCAATTATTACTTGGATGAAATATACAGATGGCCCACCGACATTATAGAACAAGGCGGAAAAACGGGTTTGATTGTTCCCATTTACAATGCTAAATTTTTCTTCAAAAAAGGATACGGAAGCAGCGACCTCATAAAAGGCGAGGAGAAAAATGGGAAATGGTTTGCAGGTGCAAAATTTCGTAACAAACAATTTCCATTAAGCCTCGATCAAAACGAATTGGGCAAATGGCTGAATTATTTTCAGATATGTGTCAACCTCTCACGCGGGGTCAAAAAAATGCACCAGATGGGGCTTTCACATTCTGATTTGTCATACAACAACGTGCTGGTGGATCCTACTACAGGTTCAGCTTGTATGATTGATTTGGATGGTCTGGTGGTGCCAGGTTTGTTTGCAGCAGAGGTAATAGGTACAGCAGATTTCATTGCCCCAGAGGTGTTAAGTTCAAAGCACTTGAGCAAAACAGATCCCAACAGAAAACTGCCCAATCGCTTGACAGATTTACATGCTTTGGCGTGTTTGGTTTACATGTATTTGCTGCACCGTCATCCATTGAAAGGAGGCAAAGTTCACGACTTGGACACCGAGAGAGACGACTTACTAAGCATGGGTGAAAAGGCTTGTTTCATAGAGCATCCAACAGACGTAAGCAACCGTCCCAAACTCAATCAAATATCAAAATGGGATACCTATTGGGCCGACATCAATAAAATCCCTTACAGCATAACCGGCCCTTATTTATCCGCACTTTTTGTGAAAGCGTTTATAGATGGATTGCATAATCCCATGCAACGCCCCACTGCCGAAGAGTGGGAGATTGGGTTATTAAAAACAACCGATTTAATTCAGCCTTGCGCCAACACCTCTTGCGAGCAAAAGTGGTATGTGTTTGACAATACAAATACTCCGAAATGTCCGTTTTGCGGCACCAAACACCAAGGCACACTGCCTGTTTTGGATTTGTATTATCAATTTAAGCCCGCAGTATGGAAGCCGGAAAACCATCGGTTGATGGTCTATAACAATCAGTACTTATTCCAATGGCATGTGAATAGAAACCTTACGCGCAACGAAAAACTGACGGATGCTCAAAAAATTCCGGTGGGCTATTTCACCTTGCACAACAGCAAATGGGTGCTGGTGAATCAAACATTGCAAGGCTTAAAAGATTTGACAGACGACAAGGAAATAGGCATCAATGAAATGGTAGAATTGACGGACGGCAAAAAACTGCTGTTGTCCAAAGAAGATGGTGGCAGATTGGTGCTAATAACCCTGGCCAATAAATAAAAAAGAAAAATAGAATTGATATTATTATGAACGAAATCATCCAAAACTTTAGCGCACTGTGGCAGGACATAGTTGCACATCCCGGCACCTCTATGGCCATCATCGGCAACCTTATTATCATCGAGAGTTTGTTGTCGGTGGACAACGCTGCGGTGCTTGCCACAATGGTGATGGACTTGCCCCAAAAGCAACGCAACCGTGCTTTGAAATACGGAATCTTTGGTGCCTATTTTTTCAGGGGTGTGGCCATGATTTTCGCTGCTGCACTTATCAAAATATGGTGGCTTAAACCACTTGGCGGACTGTATCTTTTGTACCTTGTATATAGCTGGTACAAGAGCAAACAAACTGAGACCAAAGCAGACGATGTTATAGACAAAAATGGAAATTGGTTGTACAGAATAACAGTTGGTACAATAGGAAACTTTTGGGCCACTGTGTGTTTGGTAGAATTGATGGACATGGCATTTTCAATAGACAATGTATTTGCCGCTGTGGCATTTACTCCCAACATTATCCTTGTTTGCGTTGGTGTATTTATAGGAATACTTGCCATGCGTTTCATAGCCCAATGGTTTGTAAAATTGATGGAGCAATATGCGTTTTTAGAAACAGCCGCATTCATCGTTATTGGCATTTTGGGACTCAAATTGGTGTCTTCACTTTACGAACATTTTCTTCCGGAAAGTAGCATCAGTAAGTTCCTAGGAAGCCATGCTGCAGACATCGGAATTTCGGTTACAACCGTGGCCATATTTTTTATTCCAATCATGACGTGCATGTTTTTCAATTGGCCAAAAAAGAAAGTGAGAGTGTAAGAAGTTCTGCATAACTCTATAAAGTTCTTTTTGTGCTTCATGTTTAAATGAAAAAATGGTGAGCTAGCCACTCTAAAATTTACATTTCGAATCCTTTACAGAATTTAATAATTTGAATCGACAAGAAGCGTTTTCAAAATGACCTGAGTCGCATTGGAACAGAAATAATTTCTACACCTTTCACTATGCAAAAGTCCATTCCTTTTTCGCCACCACGAGTGGATCAAAAAACAATAGACGCAGTAACAGAAGTGTTGCGCAGTGGTTGGATTACCACAGGCCCAAAAACACGCGAGTTCGAAAAACGCATCAATGACTATTGCCAAAGCGGCAGAACATTGTGCCTCAACTCGTGGACCAATGCTGCCGAACTGGTATTGCGGTGGTTTGGAGTTGGGCCTGGCGATGAAGTAATCATACCGGCATACACTTATGCAGCAACGGCAAACATCGTAATACATGTGGGCGCTAAACCTGTGATGGTGGACGTTGAAAAAAATGGATTTGCAATCGACATAGACCAAATAGTTTCAAAGATTACAGCGAATACAAAAGTGATCATGCCTGTTGACATAGGCGGCTGGCCTTGCGATTACGACAGGATAATGAACATCGCAAAAGATGAAACAATAAAAAAACTGTTTGCACCCAATTCAGAAAATCAAACCAAACTTGGAAGAATATTGGTGATGAGTGATGCAGCGCACAGCTTTGGAGGCACCTACAAAGAGAATAAAGTAGGTGCGAATTGCGATGTGATGGGCTTTTCATTTCATGCTGTAAAAAACCTTACAACTGCAGAAGGTGGTGCAGTCACATTAAATTTTCCTGCACCTTTTAGCAATGACGAAATATGGAAGGCGTTAAATATTTCCGCTTTGCATGGGCAAACCAAAGATGCACTTTCGAAAACGCAAGCTGGACAATGGCGATATGACATAACAGAAGCTGGCTACAAATGCAACATGACGGATATGCAAGCAGCTATTGGCTTGGTAGAATTGGATCGTTATGATGCCGATACTTTGGTGAGAAGAAAAGAAATTTGTCAGCGTTACACCCAATTGTTCCAAGACGAAAAATGGTTCATTCAACCCCAATTTGAAGACAACATTCGTGAGAGCTGTTACCATCTTTACATGTTGCGTATCTCCAATTTTTCGGAACCACAACGCGATGCAGTAATACAACTTTGTGCTGAAAAAGGAGTGAGTTTAAATGTACATTTTCAACCTTTGCCGCTGCTTAGTTTCTATAAAAATTTGGGATACAAAATACAAGACTTCCCCAACGCTTGGAACAACTATTCGCAAGAAATTTCATTGCCTGTTTATTATGATTTGTGTGATGATGATGTGCAATATGTGGCCGAAATGGTTAAACAATCAGTAGGCACATTGCTTGATAAAAAATGACCAAACGCATTTTTGATATTCTTTTTTCTACGTGCCTGATAGTTTTGTTATCCCCACTTCTTTTGGTGCTTTCTATTCTTGTTTCCATTGACAGTAAAGGCAGCATCTTATTTGGGCAAATGCGCGTTGGAAAAAATGAAGTCCCTTTTAAGCTCTTGAAATTTAGGACCATGTATTTGGGTGCAGAGCGCAACGGACTCTTGACAGTTGGAGCGCGCGATTCTCGCATTACTCCCGTTGGTTTTCATCTGCGCAAATACAAAGTGGACGAGTTGCCCCAACTGTGGAATGTGCTTGTTGGCGAAATGAGTATGGTGGGCCCAAGGCCAGAAGTGCCAAACTTTACCGCACTATACAACAACGACCAAAAACTGGTGCTGACTATCAAGCCCGGTATCACAGATTATGCGTCACTACTTTATTTTAACGAAAATGAACTGCTTGCCAAATCCACCAACCCCGAAAAAACATACATCGAAATAGTGATGCCCGCCAAACTAAAATTGAATTTAGAATATGTGAATAAAAATTCGATGGTTGGTGATTTGAAAATAATATGGGCGACTATAAAAAGGATGGTGAGGTGAATTACAATGAACAGATAGATTGGGCTCATTGCTTTATTGCTGGCATGTTGAGATAATATTTCATTCGTACACAGAAATCGTAGAAGCGCACAGAACATTTTTAGAACAAAGCGCAAAATGAATCAGAATCAGTTATGATTCCCTGACTGAAAAAGTCCTCTATTATTCTAATCAATAAATTTTTAGTATAGAAAAATTTCTGCGCACTTCCGTATTGTTTCTGCGCGGGCCATAGCATTGCGAGTTAAGCCGATATTATGATTTCTCACAACTCCAAATTTTCTCCAAAATTCTACTTCACATTCGGGTCATATTGTGATAACATGTAAAGCACAATAAATTTACCCCCTTATTGAAAATTCAATCCAATTACAATTTATGAAAATACTTCTT
>JAYSWI010000123.1:0-2460 GCA_043718125.1 Flavobacteriales bacterium | reverse complement strand
GTCAGTGAAAGTATATGGTTTAAACAAATTATTGTAGGCCATTTCGACACGACTCCACACGCGATTCCAATTGCCAATTGGCTTGAAAATATTGTAGCTCGTTCCTGCGAAATAATTGAAGCTGTTTGGTGCTTGAAGAAATCCAAGGTCATTGGGATCGTAGGTGTCACTTTCATAATAAGTGCCAACATTCCATTGAAGGTTTCCGGTAATTTTTCCGAGATTAAGCAATTGAGAATGTCCAATTGCACTGGTTGAATTAGTGCCGGCATATTGCGGCCCAAATTTCATAGTCATAGCACCGGTGCCTTGCAGACTGTAGTCATTATTTTTATTTCGAATATCATATTCATAACCCGTTACGTTGGCATCATAAGTATTGCCGGCCCGCAATACACTTGTGTTTATCAAGCTGGCAAAGGAGTTGTTTTTTAGATTTTGATCAAAGGCAATCACATTGTAATTGGTAAGTGGCGATGTTTCAATGTTTCGTTGTGTTCCAGTTGCTGAATCTTGCAACACCGCATAAGAAGCAGCAGTGACGGCATTAAAAAATCCAAACCCCAAGCCTTTTTGATCCCTACCGGAAACTTTAATGGCATTCAACACTTGATCCTTGTCTGGATTTTCTACTATCGCTTCGCCCTTTTTCAAACTGTCCTTTGCTTTCCAACTATTAATGGGTTGGTCGAAACCAATTCTTCTACTATAAAAAATGCCTGCCTTTGAAAACATCTCTATTCCCTCATTAAAGAATGGTCGATTTTCAGTGAATTGAAGATCGAAGGCTGACAGGTTCAACACCAATTGATCGCTTAGAGTTTGTCCAAAATCGGGGATGAGTGTTGCATCCAAAGTATAGGCATCCGAGAGGCCCAGCTTTAGATCTAAACCACCGTTGTAATTAAGTTTCCCCACTGTGGTTCCATCACTCTGCTCGCTGCTGTTGTAATAAGCGGAGGCATAAGGGTAAAGAAAAATTCTGCTGGGTGGTTTTATTCCTTTCACGCCTTCCAGTGTTCCCATTTGCGCAATCCAATTTGGCCCTGCCGGATCCACCGGACTCCAAAAAGCGTGGTGCCTAGTTCTGCGCACTTCGCGTATCAGATTTATGCCCCACAATTGTTCTTCCGCATCGGGAAAGCGAAGTGCAGCATAAGGTATTTTGTATTCTGCAACCCAGCCCTTTTCGTTTATTTCTGTTTTGCAATACCACACGCCATTCCAAGAAACATCCTCACCTTCTGCACTACCCAGACGCGCATCCCACTGCTCGCCATAGGGCGACACTGCGAAAACAAAACCATTGATACCATCGCGATAACAACTAAAAGTGACTCCGCAGTAATCGCTATTTCCATCATTGTCGCGCCCAGTAAGTTGTTTGAGAATACTGTCGGGGGCAGTATCGTAGTTCATGAAACCAACATAGATGGCTTCATCGGTGTACACAATTTTTACTTCGGTGTTTTGCTCCAAAGGAACAAAGGGCGTGGGATTGTCGATAATAAAACCTGTTGCTATTTGTGCATTTGCCCAACAAGGGTCATCAAGCACTCCGTCTAATTTAGGTGCAACGGCAACACGTGTGGCTTGTGCAATTTTGTGTTCAATTTGAGCATGGGCATCTTGCCACAGGGTTATAGAACATAAAATAAAAAAGAAGGAAAGGTATTTTTTTTTCAAAAAAAAAAGAAATTGGATGATGGAAATATGGCGGGCGAAAAGTATTGTCTGTTTTATGAAGGAATGAAACCGTTTGAATAAATTGGGAAACTATTTCCATTTAGAAAGAAGTGCTGACAGCTTGCTCTATTTTTATGATGATGATTGTTCGCAATCCTTTTTATTTGTTTCAATGTTTAGTTTCATCACCATGAAAGAAAATTGGTCTTGATAACTGTATGAATTAGTTTGAATTGGTCGAACTTGGCATGAACAGAAAGCCTCCATAAAACGTCAGATCAATTTCAAGTTTTTCTTACCTCTTCCTCAATTCACTTCTACTCCCTGCGCACTCACTCTCACATTCGCCACCTTGCCTCTGAACAAAACATTGAATGAATAACTCTTCTACTGTTTATGAAGAAAGGAAAGAGTATGCCATTACCATTTCAATAATTTCGTATCGTAAATTTTGAACTTTTCATCTGCAGTCACTATCGTAAATCCTTCGCAAATTGCTTGAGCGATTATCATCCGATCAAACGGATCGTTGTGGCAGCTAGGCAATTTTCCAAGTTGTGTTATGTGGTCAAAGAGGATGGGCAGTTGTTCCATATTATTCTCCGCCATCAACCCTGCTAATTCTTGAATTGTTCTGTTCAAATTCAACTTGCCTATTTGAGATTTTATTTGAATTTCCCAAAACGAAACATGGCTCACAAAAAGCTTATTGTTGACATTTTGCAATTGCTTGAGTAATGATTTTGAAATGCGCTTGTCATCTTCTGAAACCAG
>JAYSWI010000122.1:0-2462 GCA_043718125.1 Flavobacteriales bacterium | reverse complement strand
TTTACACAACCCTCAAATGAAGGCCTCCACCTTGAGAAAAGAACAAAACAATTTTCTTGAAAAAGCAGCTTATGACCTGCCAAATCCTGAGGTGACATTGGAAAGTCCTACAGGCGAATTCCTGACCGTAGGAGTAATGCAAACCTTTAGTTTTCCTACGGTGTATGGCAAACAAAAGGATATTGCAAAACAGACAACGGACTTAAGCGCAACGGCCGAAATAATTTCTAAAAAGGATGTAACACAACAAGTGCAGAAGGTCTATCTGGAAGTGCAGTATTTCACTAAACTTTCCACTTTGTTACAGTTACATGATAGTATCTATAGTGAGATGGAAAAGGCTACTATCAGACAATTTGAGGCAGGTACTATTGATGCAACAACACGTGCGTTTACTCAAATGAAACGGGCTGCTGCTGCGCGCGAATTGGCCAATGCAATAGCCCAGCGCAACACGGCAGTAATAGCTCTTCAAATATTCATTGGGGTGTCAGACAATTTCGTTACTGATGAGCTGAATGAGTTAACCACAGAAATGCCTCTGGGGTATAGAATGACGGATTCAACACTTTCTACACCTTCCACTTTTCTGCAATATGCTAAACAAAATAAAGAAATCGCAGTCTCCATTCTTTCACTGGAAAAACAAAAAGCATTGCCCGGTTTGGCGATAGGATACATGAATCAAGGTGCAAGAGATACTCCTAACAATTTAAGACTTCGGGCAGGCATCACCATTCCTCTTTGGTGGTGGCAGTACAAAGGAAAAATAAACGCAGCCAAGACCGAAGTGAAAATTGCTGAGCAACAAATGTTCGAACAAGAACAAAAGCTGAATATGCTCCTGAATGCGCAGGTTAGCAGATATTTCAACTACAAACAGGCGCTCACCTATTTCAATAATACAGGCCTTTCAATAAGTGCAGCACTCATCAGCGATTCGCAGAGAATGTTTGCTGCGGGCAGCATCGACTATACCGCGCACTTCCGCAATTTGGAAGTGGCTTTTGAAGAAAATGTGACCTATTACGAAACACTTTTTAATCTCAATCAAACCGTCATTCAACTCAACTACATAACCGCACAATGATGAAAAAATATTTGAGCATCGCATTGCTATCGGCATTCGTTTTTGCGAATACCGTTTCCAATGCGCAACACACCCACACACATGCTGACGGCAGCGTGCATGTGGACCACGGTGGCGAAGAAGAAGAACCCACAGCCACACAGAGTGAAACACATTTCAACTCTGAAATCAGCAGTGATAGATATGAATTGCTATTGCGTTACGAACCCATGAAGCCCAATGAAGAAGCACATCTGACGCTCTTTATCAGCGACTACAACACCAACTCACCTATCAATGATGCGGTGCTGCAAATCACTGCGCAGGAGGATGCGGGCATCCAATTCATTCCCGAAAAAGAGGGTGATGGCAACTATCATATTCACGCAACATTTCCGGAGAAGAAAAATTATTCGCTTGCAGTGAGTGTGAACAGCCCGCTTGGTGCCGACCTCTTGCTGCTGCAAAATGTGGAGGTGGGTAAAGAGCTGGCAGCAGCAGCGGAAGTCCCAAATCAACATTGGTACTCATCCACATGGTTCGTCATTCTTCTTTCTATTCTTGGAGGAATGCTGCTGCTGAAATTATTTCAACGCCTTGGCCGTACAAGCAGAGCGGCTATTGGCGCAGTGCTCCTTTTACTATTTGTTCCACTAAGGCCTTCCATTGGTTTAGCACAACACGCGCATGATGGTGCTGAGCAAAAGAAAACTTCGGGCAATGGATTGAATGTTCCAAAGGAGACGCAATTCCTTCTGGACATGCTTACACAAAAAGTAGTGGTGGGTGGTGCTGTAGCTACACAGAATTTCTTTGGCACCGTTATACCAAGCAGCAACGGGCAAGCACTGGTTACTTCTCCCCAAACAGGAAAAATAATTGCCCTCACTACTGCTGTTGGTGCCAATGTGAGTGCAGGGCAAACGATAGCAATACTTGAAGGCGCAGTGGACGCGGCAAGTTCCATGTCCATGCAGGCAGAAAAAAACAATTTGCAAGCAGAATATGAAGCCGCAAGAAAGGAATTGGAGCGAATGAAATCCATAGCAGACATAGCTGCAAAAAAAGACGTGGATGAAGCAGAGGCACGATTCAGCAAAGCGCAAAACAATCTTGAACTTTTCAAAAACAGAAGTGCAACACGCACAGAATTAAAGGCTCCTATAAGCGGGGTAGTGGACAACTTCACGCTCAGCATCGGAGCTTCTGTTGCACAAGGAGAAACACTTTTCACCATTGTAAATCCTTCTACTGTTTATGTGGACGCTCAAGTATTTGGCAACGCAACTGCTATGGTAGCCGAGGCACAGAAGTTTGTCATCAGCACCAGTGCAGGCAATGAGCTTGAGGCAAAATTGCTAGCTATTCCACAAACACTGCATCAAAGCAATCA
>JAYSWI010000121.1:0-7168 GCA_043718125.1 Flavobacteriales bacterium | reverse complement strand
GCTGGCAAAAGAGGAACTCTGCTCGTGGGTAAAACATCGGGTTTACAAGCCACAAACCAAATTGCAACAAACACAACTATCGAAAAAAGCACATAAAGGTTTTTCATTTTTCTTAAATAATATCTATTCGAATAAATATCCAAAGGGATAAATCAACTGCTGACACTACTTTCCTATTCACACATTCCAATTGAAATAATTTTTTCATTTTTTCTCTCCAGCATTCTAAAAGGAAAAATCAAATCTTCAATCACAACTTCATTTCAAATTAAAATCTGGCACACAAAAACAGTGCTGTAGGAGCCATCACAAATCGCTTTTTCGCTTCACCTTCTCTCACCAATTCCACATCATTCAAATTGTTAGAATCAACGTCCTTAGATTTTACACTAGAAATGCGATACAACAGCTCTGTACCCAAGCTAACACGTGAACCAAGGTGAAAATGAAAATAAATAAATGGTTCAAATCCATTCTCGACCGATGAAATCTCACGCACAGTTTTTACCGTTTGATTGTTATCATTCACATACTCGGTTTTCATACTTTGTAATTCTTTCGCCTTGAAATAATCCGCACCAATAGTCACTGACCATCTTTTGTGCAGTTTGAATTCGTAGCCCAAACCAAATCGCAAATCCGTTCTTGCAGTGTCATTCAAAACGTAAATTTTGCCATTGGCAACAGTAGGAATTTCCGAAAATTCTTTGTGATTCTGCCCAAAACCAAAACGCAAATTCACCCGCTTCACATGCGCTTCGAAGGTGAACATATATGGATTCCAGACATCAAAGTCAGTCGGCTTGTCATCGATAAGAATGCTAGCAATACGCAGGGTATTGATACCTAATTCCACATAGTTTTTATTCTCAAGTGATGACACCACTTCATCCTGAGCAGAGGTTTCAATCAGAATGGAAAAAAAAGCAAAAAAGAAAATTATTGATTTCATAGGGTGAAAATGATTTGTTACAAAGTTCTAAAAGGTTACTAGATTTTTACAAAATAATACGCCTAAATGTTTCAAGATGCATAATGAACTTATTGAGTCTTTTCAATAATGCTCCGATTTCGTTGGTTCAAAATTGAATTGAATCACTGCCACTTCAAACCTAGGCCATGTTCACAGCAGGATGTGAAAAATCTACCCAAAAACAAATTTCATCAAAAACGTTTCACCTCATTATTGAAGAGATGAAAAAACGTTTGCCAAAATTTCTTCGCAACAAGTACCTGCTAGCTTTTGGCTTTTTTCTATTGTGGATTTGTTTGTTCAACGACATTGATTTGTTCTATATCATAAACTCCAGACAAGAGGTGAACGCTATGAAAACTGAAGTGGCGGCAATGGAAAATGCCAATGCCAATGCTCTTGTTTCATTAACAGAGCTTTCCAGTAATCAGAAAAGTTTGGAGAAATTTGCTCGCGAAACTTATTACATGAAACGTGACAATGAAGATGTATATGTCTTCAAAGAAAGAGCTGATTAAGTAATTTGTAGCAGCAAAAAAGCCATCTCTTTTGAAGATGGCTTCTTTATGAATTTATGACATTCCTATTTTTCTTTGTGCTTACTAATTTGTCTTCTCAAAGCCTCCACGGCACTATCAGTAGCTTCTTCAAACGATTTGCATTGCTTGCTGGCAAATAATTCTTTGCCCGGAATAGACAGTTTTATTTCGGCAATCTTGTTTTCCATATTGTCACTTTTATCGAGTCTTAAAAAAACATCGCCTCGAATTATTCTGTCGTGAAACTGACCAAGTTTACTCAGTTTTTCTTCAATGAACGCAATCAATTGAATGTCTGCATCAAAATGGATGCTTTGAACTTTTACTTGCATAATTTTATTTTTTTATGGGTTTATTTATTTATTTCGAGGATGCATCTTTTGATGAATGCCCTTCAATTTTTCTATGGAATTGTGTGTATAAACTTGAGTAGCGGCAAGACTGCTGTGTCCAAGTACTTCCTTTATTACATTCAGGTCTGCACCGTTATTGAGCATGTGTGTAGCAAATGTGTGCCTGAGAACGTGGGGACTCTTTTTTCTAATTGTTGTCACTTGCGAAAGATAGTTTTTTACAGATAGATAAAGAAACGTTTTTGTGATTTTTTTGCCTTTATCCGTAAATAGCAAGTAAGAAGTTTCAATTTCAGGAAATTGGATTGCTCTAGCTATTTTGTAGTCCATAATTTCCTCAAGTAGCAATTTTCCAATTGGCACAAAACGTACTTTTTGTCTTTTCCCCAAAATTTTGATTTGGCAAAGTGATGGGTCAATGTCTGCATCTTTCATATTAAGCATTTCGCTTTGTCTCATGCCTGTTTCGTAAAGAATTTTCATGATGAGTTGCTTGGTCACCGCACCAAAATCATCCTTGTCGATAGTGTCGGTATATATTTTTGCCGCAGCACTTTCTTCAACAAATATGGGCAGTCGTCCTGGCATTTTGGGTTTTGAAATCCCACGTACCGGGTTGTGTTTGGTTTGATTTGTTTTCATCAAAAACCTAAACCATGATCGAACTGCGGACAACTTTCTATGCACCGAACTTGCTGCATATTTTTCATCCAACAATTGAGCTAACCATGAACGTACAATAGGCTGCGTGACATCAGAATAGTTGCTTATTTCATAAGTAACCATGCAATATGCAGAGAATTTCGAAAGATCATTTTTGTAAGCATCAAGTGTATGAAGCGAACATCGCTTTTCAGTAAGTAGATATTTAAAAAACGATTCGAACTGCAACAAAACAAAAAAGGGTGAAACCATCGGAATAACCGTGACTTCACCCTAAATATTGTGAACAAAAATTTGTTCTTATGCCTCTTCTTCGCGCTTCAATGCAGCGATGTAAGTAGCTTTCTTGATTTCAGTGCGTCTTGTAACACTCTTCTTTTCATAAGCTTGACGTGCCCGCAATTGTTTCACAACGCCAGTTTTTTCAAATTTCTTTTTGAATTTTTTTAGCGCTCTGTCTATGCTTTCGCCTTCTTTTACTGGAATGATCAACATGATGGTTATACCTCCTTTAATTTTAGGAGCGCGAATATAATGGAGGTTCTAACCAAGAATGGAAATATTTTTTTATTGGCCTTTTTGAACCCTAATTTTTATCGCCACTGTATGGGCGATCCCACCAGTTCTTGCCACTTTTTACTCTGGTTATGCGCATGCTGCCCTTTAGAAAAAACACATTCGGCACCACATTGTTCAATCTAGTTACGTTATGGCCATTCACCGCTTGGGCAAAATTGTCCAATTCCAAATATGGAACCCACGTGATTGAAATTTCAGGAGTGAAAATTAAATTTTTAAATACCCATGCGTGATAACCTGATCCAAATGCCAATTGAAATGAAGACGTTAGGGGATGATATTTTTTACCTTCTTCCAATTCTATTTTTTCCTTATTCATTTTTACAAATGGGACATAAAATGAATATTCGACACCAGCAGTAAGAAACCAACGCGGCCCAAGTGGCCCGCAGCTCTGAATTCCCTTTAACAATGCGCGTGGATGAAACCGAAAGTTGAACCCTAAACCAATAAGATGAAATCCTATTGATTTTTTCATGTCGAAATTTTCGGCCATAGAGCCAAACCTTTGATAGCCTATCTGTGGCACAATATGCAGTTGCCTGAATGAACTCAGTTTAAAATTCCACCCAATGTTTGCTCCATAGCCATTGGTCAGCGGCAACAATTTCGCATCCTGCCATGGCCTTGCAAAATTGTAGGTCTGAAGAATTTTGTCCAGCTCCCTCGAGTGCAGGTAAGAATATTTTAATTCGCACGTTGGTTGCGCATTTAATATTAAATATCTACATTGGCACATGAAGAACTGCACAATGAGAAAACAACACATTTTGTTACAAAAGAGAATTCTGAACAATGAAAAAACTAATAGTTTCATATTGCATTTAGTATTTCATTCACAGCCCTTAATCCTGTTTCCATTGCTCCATGTACTGTTGCAGCATGTCCTCCTGTATGCGTTGCCTCTCCAGCAAAGTAGATTCTATTGTTGATGTTTTCCGCTATTATTTCTCGTGCATTTTCAGTTCCCGGTTTAGAGTATGAAAACGCACCTTGAATGTATTGTTCATCTCCCCAGTCTTGAATAAAATGATCCACATAATGGTCGCTACCCTTTCCCAAAATATTGTCGATCTCCGACAAAATTGTAGAAATCATATTGGTGCCAAGTGCTGCCAACAATTCTGCATTTTCACCATGCACAAATGCGGTGAGAACATTGTCAGTTCCTCTGCCACCAGCAGCGGTAGCCCAAAATTCAGGTATCAAACCATTGCCATAAATGCTCCCAGTATTCTCTGGCCAAAAACGTTCATCAAATTTGAGAATGACTTTTAGTCCACGGTCCATTCCAATTTTCTGAAAAGCGTTCAACCGGTTAGCATCAAGTGCGGGTGTGAACAAAACACTCTGATTTTTCAAGATAGAAATTGGCAAAGTCACAATCACTTTGTCCGCCTCATAAATGTTTCCCGCCTCATCATATAGTATAATTTTCGCACCCGAATAGTCAATAGCGTTTATTGGTGTGTTCAATACTACTTTTCCCAAAACAGTTGTAAACCTCTCTTCAAAAATTTCAATAAATGACTTGTCCTTTAGCGAAATATTTTCGTTGCCTGCTGTCCATTTTTCTTCCACTTCGCGCAAACCAAACATGCCAAGTCGCGCATTTGATGTGCCGTTTTTGTTGCCTATAAGTGCCTCAAAAAGGTGAATAACATTTGTGCTCAAACCACTGTTGTTGCCCCAAGCGAGAGCTGTGATATCATTGCCTGTATAGTCCTTTATGGAAGAAATTAGCTCAATCATATTATTGAAGAAAGTGTTCTCAACGGCTTGTGTTTCAGATTTGAGACTGCCATTGAAATAATAATGATTTGTCAAATTTGTATCAATAAATTTTGCACCTGATGCACGAACCATATCATACCAAATCGAGCGTTCGCCAAGCACTTCTTCAGCACCAAGTTCCACTGTGAAATCTGCAAAGTTTGACAATGATTTCACTCTCCCTCCAATGCTGCTTGAAGCTTCTAATAGCTGAACATCCACACCTTGTAAATGAAGTAAATAAGCGGCATACAGTCCTGCTGCGCCAGCACCCACTACGATCACCTTTCCACTGTATGTCCTTCCCTGGTGCAACGTGTCGGGTTTGCATGCCAATAGGAACTGTTGCATCAGAGCCAAACTTGCAATACTCAGTGTTGATTGTTTCAGAAATCGTCTTCTGTTCATGTGGGTGAAAATAACAAGGGTGAGTCGTTTGTTATGCTCCTTTCAATGAGCAATTTCCAAGCGAAGATGGCTCACACATTCGACTCTAATTAGATGTCTGTTCAATAAGTATAAGCACAAGAAATGCCCACATTGTTGAAATGAAATTTCATTTGGCTCTAAGACTATTTTAATATAGTTTAAGCCAAATCAAAACAAGAAATTCTAAGCTCGAATTTGACCCTATTTGATACTAAAATCAATTTTACTATTCAATACTGATTTGGCTCTAACTCGATATAATTATACACTTGTAGCCAAATCAAAAAAAATGAATGCCATCATTGGTCGCGAACTTGAACTGCGATTTATTGATTCATTGATGACTGGGAATCGTTCTCAATTCATTGCGGTATATGGAAGACGTAGGGTTGAGAAGACCTTTCTTGTCAGAAATGCCTTTAATGAAAATTTCGACTTTTACTTAACTGGACTTGCCAATGCAAACACCTCACAACAACTTACTAACTTTCATACTGTCCTGTTGAAATACAAGAAAAAGGGTTCAGCACTAAACCTTGCATACACTTTGTTTAACACATTTCATCCGTAAAATAAATGGCCATGCGAATCGATAAATATCTTTGGTGTATTCGGGTTTTCAAGACCCGCACATTAGCAGCAGACAATTGCAAAGCAAGCAAAGTTTGGGTAAACAATGAGCTTATAAAACCGAGTAGGGAACTCAAAGAAAACGACACAATAAAAGTGCGCAAAGGGCCTATTCATTTCTCGTGGTGTGTTCTTGCTTTTCCCACTAGTAGGGTTGGTGCTAAGCTTGTTTCCATTTATGCAAATGATGTAACTGACTCTGATGAAATAAAAAAAATGGAAATGCTTCGATTGCGATTGCAGAATGAACGGCCAATAGGAACGGGCCGTCCCACTAAGAAGGACAGAAGAGAGCTGGACGATTATTTTTTGGATGAAGCCGACTGATTATTTTCAAGTCCAAGAAATTTTTTCTGGCTTGAACCATAAGTGTGTCTAATTTTTTTGGCAATTCGAATAGATTGTTTCCTTCGATGATGAGGCCGTTACATTTACCCCGAACCTTTCAAAATTTTAATAAAATGACAGCACCCAAAAGACTCTTTGATTTTCCATATTATCAATTGGCGCATTATCCCTTGGAGGTGATGATGACCTCCAGAGTAGCCGACCAATGGCGTCCGTATAGCACTCATGAATTTGTGGAAAAAATGAATCTTGTAAGCCGAGGACTTCTGAGTCTTGGGATACAACCTGGCGATAAAATCGCATTGATAACCGCTGGCAACCGCTGCGAATGGGACATAATGGACAATGGCATATTACAAATTGGAGCTGTGGATGTGCCCATTTATCCAACCATGACAGCAGAGGATTACAATTATATCTTGAATCACGCTGAGGCCAAATTGTGTTTTGTGAGTAATGAAGACTTGCTAAAAAAAGTAGATTCTATTAAATCTCAAGTGCCTTCGCTTCAAAATATTTATACGTTTGAAGATGTGGTAGGCGCAAAAAATTGGAGTGAACTATTTGAATTGGCCCAATCCAAGACGCAAGCTGAAGTAGATGCGCTTAGTAAAAAGGTGGTTGAGACTGATTTGGCCACCATCATCTACACATCTGGAACAACGGGGCTTCCAAAGGGTGTGATGTTGTCGCATCAAAACATTGCAAGCAATGCAAGAGACTGCGAGGAGCGTTTGCCATTGCTACAAAATGGGAAGAGTCGCGCTTTGAGTTTTCTTCCTTGTTGTCATATCTATGAGCGCATGTTGCATTATCTCTATATGCAAAATGGAATAAGCATTTATTTGACAGGCATGGAAAATGTGAAAGAGGATTTGGCC
>JAYSWI010000013.1:0-2937 GCA_043718125.1 Flavobacteriales bacterium | reverse complement strand
CTTAAGTTCCTTTACGGAGCTGCCTTCGAACGTAACAAGGTCTGTGATGCCATGAATTTTTCCATAGAACACTTCATCTTCAGCACTGAAGTGTACCTGACCTATGTAGTCTTTGTATTTGATAACGTCTTTCATCCTTCTAATTGATTGGTTTGTCTCAATTGTTGTATCACTTCCTTTATTGCATATCGCTTCAAAACCTTTTGCGGGTGAGGTTCATGCAGCGTGATGATGTTTTTGTCTTTATCACCGAATCGCCTTCTTGAGCCTCCGGTCATTCCTCTTTTCAATTCATCATAGCCAAAATATTTCAGCACCTTCACCAATTCATCCCATGCGAAATCACTTGGCACTGCAAGCAGTCTTGAAAGAAGTTTTTCATTTTTACTCATACAAAGCCATCATGGTTGCAACTAAAATGTAGTGGCCAAAAATATGAAAGTACTTGAATGAAAAAAGCCCCTTCAATCACTTGAAGGGGCTTTGAAAAAAAACTCTTAGTGGGTTTAAGCACGAACAGGCACTTTCATATTTGCCATAGTAATTATGAGATATTCACATACATCGTTATACAACTCCTCAAGTGTTCTATCATGTTCTGACGACAGAATTATTTCCTGTGGCATCTGAATTTTCTATACTCTACTCTCCTGTCTGAGAACTCCGTCAAGAATTGAACTGCAAGAAATGCCATAGTTAGCAGAGGTAGGATCTTCCGATTTGAGCAATACAACGAGATGATAGAATTTGTCAGCAAACTGATTTGCAATTTCTGGAGAGTATTCCGGATTATCCAAAAACCAAAGCCTTGTATTTTCAATTTCTATCTCAAATTCTGAAAACTGTTTCATATTCATGTTATTGATGATATTTGATTGAACAAACCCCCTTCAATTGCTTGAAGGGGGTTATTTTATTATCTAGATAAAAACTTAAGGCGATTACATCATTCCGCCCATTCCGCCACCGCCCATTGGAGGCATGGATGGGCCTTCTTCTTTGATGTCGCTGATTACACATTCTGTGGTAAGCAACATACCTGCGATAGAAGCAGCGTTCTCAAGAGCTACGCGAACCACTTTGGTTGGGTCGATAACACCTGCGGCAATTAGGTTTTCGAATACTTCCGTGCGGGCATTGTACCCGAAGTCGTCTTTGCCTTCGCGCACTTTGTTTACCACTACTGCGCCTTCGCCACCTGCATTGGCTACTATCTGACGAAGTGGCTCTTCGATAGAGCGAAGTACCAATGCGATACCTGTTTGCTCATCTTCGTTCAAACCTTTCAATTTCTCAAGACCTTTTGCTGCGCGGATAAGGGCAACACCACCACCTGGTACGATGCCTTCCTCAACTGCTGCGCGTGTTGCATGCAACGCATCATCCACACGGTCTTTCTTTTCTTTCATTTCTACTTCTGTTGCTGCACCGATGTACAATACCGCAACACCACCTGCCAATTTCGCAAGACGCTCTTGCAATTTCTCACGGTCGTAGTCAGAAGTTGTTTTGTCTATTTGTGCTTTTATTTCTGAAATGCGCGAAGTGATTGCTTCTTTGCTACCAGCACCACCTACCAATATAGAATTGTCTTTGTCGATGGTTATTTTGTCTGCACGGCCCAAGTCTTCAAGTGTTGCGTTCTCTAGTTTCAAACCAGTTTCTTCGCTTATTACTTGTCCACCAGTTAGGATAGCGATGTCTTGCAACATGGCTTTTCTACGGTCGCCAAAACCAGGAGCTTTTACAGCAGCTACTTTCTGCGCACCACGTATTTTATTTACAACTAGTGTCGCCAACGCATCACCGTCCACATCTTCTGCTATAATCAAAAGTGGCTTCCCTGTTTGTGCAGATTTCTCGAGTATTGGAAGAAGCTCTTTCATTGTGCTCACTTTCTTATCGTAAATAAGGATGTAAGCGTTTTCCAACTCAGCTTCCATGTTCTCTGCATTGGTAACGAAGTATGGAGAAAGGTAGCCACGGTCGAACTGCATACCTTCTACTGTTTTTACTTCGGTTTCAGTTCCTTTTGCTTCTTCTACTGTGATTACTCCTTCGTTGCCCACCTTCTGCATTGCTTCTGCAATAAGGGTTCCGATAGCTTCATCATTGTTTGCAGAGATAGAACCAACTTGTTTGATTTTATCTGTGTCGTTGCCAATGGTCTTGCTCAGTTTTTTCAGTTCGCTTACTATTGACTCTACTGCTTTGTCTATGCCGCGTTTCAAATCCATTGGATTGGCACCGCTGGCTACGTTCTTCAATCCACCGGTTACGATGGCTTGTGCAAGCACTGTTGCTGTTGTAGTTCCGTCACCTGCTATGTCGGCAGTTTTGCTGGCCACTTCCTTCAGCATTTGAGCACCCATGTTTTCGATAGGGTCTTTCAATTCTATTTCTTTAGCTACTGTCACACCGTCTTTTGTGATTTGTGGAGCGCCAAATTTTTTGTCTATAACCACATTGCGGCCTTTCGGTCCGAGGGTCACTTTCACAGCGTTTGCCAAAGCATCTACGCCTGCCTTCAGTCTCTCGCGAGCACTGGTATCAAAGGTTATTTCTTTTGCCATTTTTATTTATGATTGATGATTGATGATTGATGATTGATGAATTGTGATTTGATAGCCATTGGCGATTGGTAGTTTTTGGTATGAGAAATCGAGACACTCTTCCCTAAACGCTAATTGCTCTTGGCTAATTCCTTTTTTAGATGATAGCGAAAATGTCTGACTCACGCATGATGAGGTATTCTTTGCCATCTATGGTGATTTCTGTTCCTGCATATTTTCCATAAAGTACAGTGTCGCCTGACTTCACGGTCATTGGCTCGTCCTTTTTGCCAGTGCCAACTGCTATGATGGTTCCGCGCTGTGGTTTTTCTTTTGCGGTATCTGGTATGATAAGTCCGCTTGCGGTTTTGGTTTCGGCCTCCGA
>JAYSWI010000120.1:0-2465 GCA_043718125.1 Flavobacteriales bacterium | reverse complement strand
AAATCAATTGCGCATTGCGAAAGCAGATTTTTTGTATTGTCAATGATGAAAGAAAACTCGTCAAGTTGTGTTCGCAGTTCTCCTTCGCTTCGCATTAGGTCATCAGCATTTCCTTCTTCGCTCTTTGGTAGTTTACTCAGTAGCGTGTTGTTATCAATAGCCCGCAGCAAGCGATGTGCGTTGAAGTCTCGCTTGTTGCGAAACGTAGTTGTTCCAAGTAGTACAAGTTTTTCAGGAAAGTTTTTCCACTCAGAAAATTTCAGGCGTGTGATGTCGCGTGGGGTGATACCGACATATTCATTAGGCAGTAAGGAGTTAGCAGTGGACTTCTGATTACCGCTTACTGCCAACTGCCTATTGCCTACAGCTGACTCCTTACTGCCCGCTGCGTACTGCTGACAGCCTACTACCGAAAACGGATATATCACAAACACATTTTCCCACTTAGGTGCGCGTGGCTCAAATGGCAAGTTGTTGTGCAGATGATGTGAGAGGTACTCATTGATTTCGCGAAAGCCCTCGTTGTTTTTTGCTATGACTACATAACACTGTTTTGCGCCATTTCTAAAATCAACGCCAACTACTGGGCGCACACCAAACTTCGGTGCAAGCCTGCAAAAATCAATGATACCCGCTGTGCAATTGATGTCCGTGAGTGCAATGCAATCGTGGCCTTTCTCGTTTGCAAGCAGCAGCAATTCTTTCGGTTCTATTGTGCCGAAGCGGATGGAGAAATATGAGTGGTTGTTAAGCAATAAATTAATTGGTAATAGGGGACACGGATGCACACAGATGAAAATGGATTTGCACTGATTCTAATTCGTGTTCATCAGGCTCAATCAGTTCAAATCTGTGTCCCAATTTACGCGCGTCTATTAGCCAGCAGTGGGGGTGCCTCACCATTAAATGGATTCCATCTTCCAATGCTCTTCGCATCCATGCCTGCGGCTGTCATCACTATGCGGTCGTCATTGTACTTGCTGCGCATTTTGTCCATTGCTTGGTAGAGGTTGATGCGCTCTTCACTGTCGTCAAAAAGATTGATTTGATAGCCGCCTCCTACAAGGTGGCTAAATCGCACGCCCACTAATCTTACTAGCAATCTGCGGTTATAGAGTTTGTTGAACAACTCCAAAATTTTTGGAATTAGCAGGTGATCGGCAGAGGTGTATGGTATGCGGCATTGAAGGGTTTGTGTTTGAAAATCGGAATAACGAATTTTTATAGTGATGCATGATGTGAGCTTTTCGCCCCTGCGAAGTTGAAACGCGAGATTCTCTGCCATAGCGAGGATAAGACCACGCAGCATCACTACATCAATGGTGTCTTTGTCAAACGTTCTTTCTGTGGAAATTGATTTTCTTTCTTGATATGGAACCACGGGCGAATTGTCGATGCCACTTGCCTTTTTCCAAATGGAAATTCCATTTTCTCCAAAGGCTTTTTCCATCATCTCCACGGGCATCTCTTGCACAGTTTGAATTTTTTGTACGCCCATGTTGCGCAACGTCTGATAGGTTTTATCGCCCACCATCGGTATTTTTTTTATCGAAAGTGGGGCGAGAAAATTTTTCTCACCACCAGATTCAATCTTCATTTCATTGTTTGGTTTGGCTTCGCCTGTGGCCACTTTGCTCACCGTTTTGTTTTGTGATAGGCCAAATGAAATAGGCAAACCCGTTTCGCGTATTATTTTTTCGCGCAGCTCATGTCCAAATTTGTGACACCCAAAAAATTTGTCCATCCCCGTGAGGTCGCAGTAAAATTCATCGACAGAGGTTTTCTCAAAAAGGGGTACCGACTCGCGAATGATAGTTGTCACATCATCACTCTTTTTCATGTAGGTGCCACTGTTGCCGCGAATGATAATGGCCTCAGGACACAGTTGCCGCGCGAGTTTCATAGGCATAGCACTGTGCACACCAAAGGCGCGCGCCTCGTAGCTGCACGAAGCCACCACACCACGGTCGCTGGTGCCGCCAATGAGTATAGGTTTTCCATTCAGCCGCGAATCGAGCAGCCGCTCGCACGACACGAAGAAGGTGTCCAGATCGAGGTGTATGATGGAACGTGTGGACATTTTAAAACATGGGTCATGGAATTTTCATCCTCAACAATTCTACTTCGCATTTCGCCCAAAACAAACTATTGTGAATTACTTTTTTGGCAAGTATTGACTTTGAGGTTGTAATGTATTTACAACTCGAAAAAAAAGGGACTTTTTCATTTTCACCACTGGTATGAATTCTCGCAGGTATTCGATTTCCACGGTTCAATATTCCATAGTTAAATGGAATCGCATAAAATCCCATTCAAACACTAATCGCTATGGCCGCAATACTGGCAATACTTGCTATTCTCATTGTGTTCGAATTGATCCAAAGAATAAACCGATTGTGCCCAATTGACCAGTGCTTGTTCAAATTCTAGAAGAAGTGTTGTATTGTTTTTGTCTGCGCATGTCA
>JAYSWI010000119.1:0-2470 GCA_043718125.1 Flavobacteriales bacterium | reverse complement strand
AGAAATATAACTGCGGATGTAGAGTCATTCAACTTTGATGCAGGTGCTGCAGGAGTGACAATTAAAGAACTAAGAGCAGAAAATAAAGATGGCGAAATACCATTGACCGAGGCCGACATAGTGGTGAGTGCAGGCCGAGGAATGAAAGGACCGGAACATTGGGCACCTGTTGAGGAATTGGCCAGAATAATAGGAGCCGCAACCGCATGTTCGCGCCCTGTGGCAGATATCGGCTGGAGACCGCACCATGAGCACGTTGGCCAGACAGGAATCACCATCCGGCCTAATTTATACTTCGCCATTGGCATAAGCGGGGCAATACAGCACCTGGCTGGAGTAAATGGCAGCAAAACAATTGTTGTGATCAACAAAGATCCTGAAGCACCTTTTTTCAAAGCTGCCGATTATGGCATCATTGGCGATGCCTTCGAAGTGCTTCCCAAAATAATAGAAGGTGCTAAAGAATTTGTAGCCAATAAATAAATCTGAAATCAAACAAGAAATAATTTGATGCTCGAAAATTTTATGTGTGCCACTTCATGTCCCATTGTTTTATTTTCGTGTATTCAAAAATCAGGTTGAATTCGTAACAGAAGTTTCGCAGAGGAAAAAATGAACCAGACTAGAATTGAACTTCAAATAGCAGACATAGCACCAAGTGGTAGCACTAGCGGTGCCTACGCCATGGTGCTTGCTGAGGCAGAGGGCAATCGCAGATTGCCCATTGTGATTGGTGGTGCTGAGGCACAAGCCATTGCCATCGAATTGGAAAAAATGACCCCAAGTCGCCCACTCACTCACGACTTGTTTCGAAGCCTTGCTCATGCTTTCGCCATCGAAGTGGATGAGGTGCTTATTTACAACCTTGTAGAAGGTATTTTCTTCGCAAAAGTGATAGCCAGCTTAAATGGAAAAAGTGTTGAAATAGATGCCCGCACTAGCGATGCAGTTGCCATAGCAGTTCGTTTCAATTGCGCCATTTATGCCTACGAATTCATATTGGAAAGTGCAGGTGTGAGTAGCGAAGAAGCCACACAACATCTGGAAATGGAAGAGCCTGATATCGATATCGAAGAACTAACTACACCGGTAGAAGCCAGCAATCTTGATATGGAAGAATTACAACGACAACTGGATCATGCCATTCAGCATGAGGATTATGAAAAGGCAACTCGATTGCGTGATGAGTTGAACAAGCGCAGAATGAAGTAGCCTTTTTTCAGTAGCTATTCTATTTCTTATTTTGACTGGGATGGAATTCAGATCACACAATCCCTTGCTTTATCGCCTTCGCTACAGCTTCATTCATGCTGTGTACGTGCAGCTTCTCATATATCTTTTTTATGTGAGCACGCACGGTGTCAATGCTCACTTCCATTTTTTCCGCTATCATTTTGTATGAAAAACCCTTCACCAGCCATGCGAGTGTTTCGTTTTCGCGTTTGGTCAGGTTGTAGTTTTCGTTTGCTTTTGGTGCTGACAGCTTTTGTGAGAAAAGCTGTAGCACTTGTTTGGCAATGCGCGAAGTCATGGGTGCACCACCACTCTGCACATCGCGAATAGCTTCTATTATTTTTTCGTTGGGAGTGCGCTTCAGCATATAGCCACTTGCACCCGCACAGATGGATTGAAACACACGCTCATTGTCGTCAAACACCGTGAGCATGATGACATGCGCTTCGGGTTGTGCTTTCTTGATAATGTCGACACCTTCTATGCCTGTGATGCCCGGCATGTCAATGTCCATCAGCACCACATCAGGCGTCAGTGCATTCACTTCTTCTTCTGCGTTAACGCATGAGACGAAGTTGGCAATGCACCTCATGCCCTCGCTACCATCAATCAACTGTGCGAGGCTATGGCGCAGTTCGTTGTTGTCTTCATATATGAGAACGCGAATCATTGTGTGGTCAAACTTATTGTTCAATCTCTTTGGCTGGCATTACATCATCATGTGGTTACAATGGAAAGTGCAGACGAACAGTCGTTCCCCTTCCCAACCGTGTTTCAATTTCAAGTTGGCCATTGATTTCCGCTGCACGTGTTTTCATATTGATGAGGCCGTTTCCAAGAAACAATTTGCCGCTTCCCTTCTCCTTTGGAGAAGGTGGCTGCAAGCCGGGTGAGGCCTCACCCCGGCCCTCTCCGAAGGAGAGGGAGTCAAAACCACTTCCATCATCATGCACACTCAGAAGCACATCCCTGCTTTTGTCTCTTCTCTTAAATCTCACATCTATCGTCTTCGCGTCAGCATATTTCACTGCGTTGTTCAATGCTTCTTTGAAGATGAGATAAATGTTGCGCTTCTGATTCAGGTTAAAATGAACGGCTCCCAATTCATCATCGAAGTGGAGTGCATAGTCAATTCCTGCTGCTTCGAGTAATTCTCCTGCAAACTCCCTCATGCGTGTCAGCAGGTGCTCGCCTTTGTCGTTTTGCGGATTGATGGTCCAGATAATGTCGTCCATGT
>JAYSWI010000118.1:0-7192 GCA_043718125.1 Flavobacteriales bacterium | reverse complement strand
CATCGACCGCGCTTTCTAAAAACAGACGAACAACAGAACATTGAGTAATCGAAGTACTGATTCGCCTTCAACTTTTATCAATGAATATCCATAAGATTTATGCTTCACATGTTCAATTGTTCGATTGTTATGCTTTTCTATTTTCTTCTTTCCACCCAATTCCTTGTAGAACTAATTTTACACCTACTCATGGGGCAAATAGGAGTCTTGATACTCGCGTTGTTTCGCCCTACAATCTTGCATTTCCACCGATAGATCTTCTAATATACTTTCGGTAACTTGCACCTCCCTGCGCAGTTCTATGTGTGGGCCGTAATAGAAATATTCTTCTTGGTTACTTCCTTCGAATCGCGATTGCGAATTTTGTAATTGCATGATGGAGCCATCAAAAGCCTTTAGCAGTGCTTCTAGTTCGCTGATAAAAAAATAATGGCCAAAAAAAACATCGCCCTTTTGCTCTGGGAATTTAGTTTTTAAGTCCAATTTTTCTACTGCAATCATGCGCCCTATTTCTTCCAAAGAGTCCTGCCACTGAACAACTTTTGTATTCAAGTTTTCGGCATACTCCAAAAAACCAATTCGTTTTATGGCAGCAGAATCTACCAAATCATAATATCTAATTTGCTTTTCAGCAAAACGTTTTTGGTATCTTCCAGCCATTAAATTCTTCAGTGGCCCTGCCACATAATGCAGCGAAGTTTGTTGACCAATAGCACTTTCTTCCTTTATTTTTTTGTGCGCTTTGGAAATAGAATCAATAAACAAAAAGGATTTTTCGTATCCAATACGCTGCACGATAACACTATCTGCATTTGCTTTTATTTCAGAATACAACAAGTCCAATTCTTGATAAGGTATTGCGTTTGGTTTCGCAGTTTCATTCATCAAAGGTTGATGAAATTTGCGGAGCAAAATAAAATCGCCTGTAACCGATGCTTCCTTTCGCATCAGCTCCAACCGAGTGCTGTCTGATTCTTGTTTCAGCGTCTTGGTTGCAATACGATTAGCACATGCTGCCAGCATCATTACAATCAAAATGAGTAGGCTTATTTTCATCTTATTCTATCTACGCTTTTTACTAAAAGTTCGTCCTTGCCGATAGCTCTTAGCGCAAGCCAGTTGCATACCCATACCGCTAGAGGAAATAGGAGTGCAGCGCCATAACTGAACGAGCCTCCTATTTCTTTTTTTGCATCCATCACAAAAAAGATGAAGAGCAAATAGAAGATAGGAAAAAGAAAAAGTGAGGACCTCAATATGGTCATTTGCCGCACTCTGTTGCGGTACCAAAACAACCCGATCAATGTCAACATTCCCGCAATACCAATGGGCAAAAGAAAAAAATAAGTGTTGACATCAGCATGAAATTCGTCTTGCGTTTTTGCACCGCAACACTCCAAAGAATATTCGTTTACAAAACCAAAAGGAACATAAAAACAGGTCGTGACAATACCAATAGACAACACTAAATAGACAGATTGAATTCGTTGTAGCATGGCCGCAAATATCCACGTATTCAATTTGAATTGTTAGGATTTTTTGAAACATCAAAGGCCTTTCTCAGGCCTTTGGGGTTTTGACTATCACAGGTTTTTCAAAATATATGTCAGCGAATGAATGTAAGCAAAGTGGAGTTTGCAAACTCAACAATGGCAAACCAAGAAAACATCAAATACAATATTTGCCAAATAGTATCGAAACTATGCTTAGAGGTTCATTCACATATAAATTCGCGGTCTTAAAAATAATTATTTCATTTTCAAACTACAATATTCAAATTCTCAACAATGAATAAAATTACACTTTCAGTTCTTGTTCTTCTTCTTGCCGTAGTAGTCGGTTTTGGCATGTTTTATTTCTATGGAGCCAGTGTGCGCGACAAAGCCATAGTGCAGCAAGAAACAGTAAACGAATCGTGGGGAAATGTGCAAAGCGCATATCAGCGAAGGGCCGATCTTATAGGCAACCTGGTGGAAACAGTGAAAGGTGCAGCCAAAACCGAAACCAATATTTTGATAGGCGTTACTGAAGCGCGTGCAGGCATAGTGCGTTATGCCGACAGTGTAAGCACGGTGATTGATCAACAAAAGGCACAACTGAAAGATGCCACCACACCAGCCCAATTGCAGCAGAACGATGTGATGATGATGAATACCTATCGCGGATTTCGCGGCTTTATGTCCGAAAATTATCCAGATGTAAAGTCAGTGCAGAATTTTAGTATGCTTCAAGTTGAATTGGAAGGAACCGAAAACAGAATAAGCACCGAGCGCAATAGATACAATGAAACCGTGAAAGAATACAACAGCTACATAAGAGGCACTTTTCGCAAAATGGGACTTGGCCTAGTGGCAGACGATGCCGACAATTTTAAAGTACGCGAAATGTTCGAAGCCAAAGAAGGAGCTGACGAAGCACCAAAAGTGAAGTTCTAAATTCGTTTACGCAACACCAATTTGACTGCCGAAAAACTCATCACCGAAGAAGTGCGGCTTCGCATAGAAGAAGCAATAGCCAATGCCGAGCAAAATACTTCGGCTGAAATTCGAGTGCATGTGGAAGACAAATTCCGAACAAAGTTTCGCAAGTTGGGAGCCAACTTTTCATACACCTTGCTTGACAAAGCAGCTTACATTTTCGAGCAGCTTGAAATGCACAAAACCGAAGCCCGAAATGGAGTGCTGATTTATGTTTCTATTGAAGATAAAAAGGCCGCAATAATTGGCGATGTTGGCATAAACACGCTAGTAGATGCTCATTTTTGGAAAGATGTTTTACAAACAATGACCACAACCATTTCTGCCCAAGGAGTAGAGCATGGATTGATAGAAGCAATTCAAAATGTAGGTCAAAAAATAAAGTTATTATTTCCGATTGTAGCCAGTGATAAAAATGAATTGCCCAATACAGTAAGTATCGGAAATCGAAATCTTTCAAAGAAGAAATGATGAAGCAATTGCTGCTCTTAATACTATCGGTCTGCTCTATTTTTCTTTTTGCAAAGGCACAAAATGATAAGGTGGGGCAAGAATGTTTTCCTTCAAAAAACAACGAGCGTTTGCTTTATGACGTAGCGAATTTGTTGAGTTCCACAGAACAGATTGCACTCGAAAACAAATTGGATCAATTCGCTGCAAGCACTTCCAATCAGATTGCAGTTGTAATTGTGTCTGATTTGTGTGGCATGGACAAAGCCCAATTTACAATAGAGCTAGGCGAAGCTTGGGGGTTGGGTCAAGGCAAATCGGACAATGGTTTGTTGATGCTTATTAAGCCTAAAACTGGCACAGAGAAAGGCAAATATTTCATAGCAGTTGGTAGGGGGCTGGAAGGTGCCATTCCCGATGCGAAACTCTACTTGATAGAAGAAAATGAAATGGTGCCCCGCTTCAGACAAAATGATATGTATGGCGGTATCAACGCAGGTTTGGATGTGCTAATGAGTTTGGCAAAAGGAGAATACAACATCGACAGTTATGCAGACAAAAAAGTATCTTCCGATGGAGCAGGCATGGGTTTTATTCTTCTATTTGTCCTACTTTTTATAGGAGTGTTTCTGCTTGACAAAGCATCACAAGTAAGGCGATATGCTAACATGAACAATATCCCTTTTTGGACAGCTTGGACTTTGTTAAGTGTCGCCTCATCAAAATACAAAGGATACTACGGCAACTTCAGCGGTGGCAGCGGCAACTTCGGAGGTTTCGGAGGCTTTGGTGGTGGCGGAAGCAGCAGCGGTGGCGGTGGCTTCGGAGGTTTTGGCGGAGGCAGTTTTGGTGGCGGTGGAGCAGGAGGGGAGTGGTGAACGCCCTTTTAATTTATTTCGGTTCTTCAAATCCGTTCCGTTCAATCCGTGTTCCAAAAAAAATCATTACCAATTCTTATAGCATTGATTTTTACTATCGATATTTGATTTGGTCTATCGAAGCGCATAGTCATTTTTTTTCTATCCCTTATTCCCTTTTTATTCATATACTAATACCAAAATTTTGATGGATTTAATTTATGATTTTTGTTGGTCCTATGCGTGATGGTTGCATCTGCTTATCCGAAATCAACCTTTGCGCATTGCGTGGAACTATTTCTTTGCATCCACTTATCTACTAGGATTTGAATTACAAACATCAATGCAACGAAAACAATTCATACAAGCCCTGGGCCTTACCGCAGTGGCAGGAGCAACTATGAAACTGAGCGCACTCAACCACCTCGCTAGGCAAGCAAATACCGAAAAAATGCCTGTCCTTTTTGTAGGGCATGGCAGCCCAATGAATGCTATTGAAGAAAATTCTTTTACAAAAGAAATGAAAACAGTGGCTTCAGGAATTTCAAAACCAAAGGCCATATTGATGGTGTCAGCTCATTGGGAAACGAAGGGGACCTTTGTAACCACACAGGAACAACCACCCACGATACACGACTTTGGAGGCTTTCCACAAGCACTTTTTGATGTCCAATACCCAGCATTTGGAAGTACATGGTTAGTTGACCAAACTAAACTTGCAATCAAAAAATCGGACGTGGGTTCTAGTAGCAATTGGGGTTTCGATCATGGTTGCTGGAGTGTGGCAAAAAATATGTTTCCCAATGCAGATGTACCCATTGTACAACTTAGCCTAGACTATATGCAAAAGGCACAGTATCATTTTGAATTGGCCAAAGAACTATCCGTTTTGCGCACCAAGGGAGTATTAATAATAGGCAGTGGCAACATGGTGCACAACCTACCACTTATTCAAATAAAAAATGGAGATTTTAATGCTCCTTTTGCTTTGGATTGGGCTTTGGAAGCTGATTCAATATTCAAGGAATTAATCAATAAAGAAGACTTTTTATCTCTGGCTAATTATACCAACCTAGGAAAAGCTGTGCAACTGGCAGTGCCCTCACC
Source organism: Flavobacteriales bacterium (assembly GCA_043718125.1). Lineage (GTDB taxonomy): Bacteria > Bacteroidota > Bacteroidia > Flavobacteriales_D > Sanyastnellaceae > JANNVZ01. Next base: position 2,301 of record JAYSWI010000118.1, on the reverse strand, counting down.
TGAGCATTTTCTGCCCATGCTCTATGCGCTTGCTTTGAAGGACGAGCAGGATACCCTTTCCTATTTCAACGATCAAGCTTTGGCAGGGTCACTCACCATGACTTCCTTGTTTATTGCATCCCATAACGCTTCCAAACTAAAACCCTCGGACCAAAACCAAGCACCTAACGATACACTAAACATCAAGCATTGATGACCTATTAAAATGACACCTCATCTTCTATGGCAATCTAAAAAGACTTTCAATGAAGAAGATGAAAATAACATCTTTTTGAATCATCTGATTGAGATTTGTAAATGCAAGATTAATTGAGATATCTGACCTACTCCGAACATTAAAAGAGTTTAAAGTGAAAATTTTGAATCCGCTTTTATGTTGTAAATAATGTATCCAATGTTCGAGTTTTGGGTAGCCAAAATCTGCACCCTTGCGAAAAAAACACTAGCCGCCCCTATGCTAATAGTATCGCTGCTTGTAGGTGTTATTATGGTTTCGCTGCTGTTGCAACCCAATGGCCCAAATCCGTATCGTATTCTGATGCGGGCCGAGGCGGCATACACAAAACGCAGTTGCTCTTTGCTGTTCCAAAAAGTTTCTATCGTCTGCCACTTGCCTTCTTGGATGGTCTTGGTGTGCAGTATTTCAGCCATTTGTTTTGTTGTTAATAAAAAAAAAGCCTACTCTGATATGTAAGGGATTTTCGGCTTCCTCCCTTGTTTTTTTGTTTTAATAGTTAAAACGAAAAACTTTTAGTTTCAGTCACTGAAAAATCTTCCAACGCTTCATAGTACTTGTGCCCAGCAATGCCGGAGCTTGTGGGTATTGTTGTGATGGTAGTGCCTCGCGAATTTTTTTGTGCCATTGCGAATATGTGGCATTGGCGGCCATAGTCTTCAGAGTTTTTAATGCCACATAAGTAAATGCGCCATTGGGGCGGCTGTCGAAGTACGCATCATAGCTATACTCCGTGTCCTGACAGCCGCTCATAAGCAAGCCCGCATTGCGCCCCGGAGGGAATGAAGCCCGAAACGCTCTTGCACTACCCAGTTTTTTTAGTTCTGTGCTTTTTAGAAAGTTGGCAGGGGGCATAAAACGCACCAGCCTTCTTGGCGCCTTGCCACCAGTGATGGTGGGAGGTGTGGTGATGGGCGCAAATTTCGAAACCGAACCCGAGTGGCACGAGTCAGAGATAAAAACGAGCTTCACGCCTTTTGCTTTTGCATCAAATATTTGAAACAATTCATCATCAGTGATCACCCCTTTGGTATTCACATCATGCGGCACCAAGCACTCATCGGTACCATCAGGCTCATCGCCATTCAGATCGGGCACATACGTACCATGACCGGAGTATTGGAACACCACGCAATCACCTTTTACAGCGTCTGCAATCAACCCTTTCATCGCTTCTGTAATTCCTTTTTTGGTGGCAGCACCATCAATCAATTTTTTTACGCTAAAACCTTTTGCTTTCAGCGCATCGCCCCAATCGTTGGCATCGTTTACACAGCCTGCCAGATCCATGTTTGAATTAGGATAATTGTTGATGCCGATGCACAATGCCTGCTTTACACTTTTTTCCATTTTATTTAAATTTTAGTTGAATAAAAAATGCCTACTTTGTTTTTCCGCTTTTCGGCTTTTGGCGTATCCGGGTTTTCTTTCTCCTTTGGTGATCGAAAATTGAACAACACAAATTCACAACATTTTCAATGTCCGTTGCAAGAGTGATTTCACGGTATTTTATTAGGGTGATTTCACGGGGGTGCTTGGGGGTGAAAACACCTTTTTTTACTTTTACTTTATAGGATTATCAGGTTGTTTGAGAAAAAAAAAAGAAAGTACTTGACTTTCACTTTTTTTCAAACGCATATTAGTAGATCGTTTGCTCAGAAATGGGATAGCAGCAGAAAACAAAAAGTGTGAGAAATACTAATGACAAGTGCACTATTTTTTGAGTAAATCGTTCTACTATTTACTTCCCATATTTTTTGACTTTGCTATCTATCTTTTCCGAACTGCATAGACAAACTGAAAGATAGAAATTCGAAAAAATTTTGTAGTTTTGTTTTATGAAATTTGTGGACATAAAAAATGATGTTGCTTTTCGAAAAATTTTTGCAAACGAAAACAGAAAAGAAGTATTAATTTCCTTTTTAAATGCTGTTTTATTGCTTCAAGAAAACCATAAAATTGTAAGCGTGAGTCCACTCCGATAACCATATTTCAAAAACTCCATTTTATTTGATTTTTATAATGGAATTGCTTTGGAATTTGCAAAAGCAATTTCATATTCGCTT
>JAYSWI010000117.1:0-2475 GCA_043718125.1 Flavobacteriales bacterium | reverse complement strand
TAATCGCCACCGGGCACATTGGTAAAACTGAGTTGGCGATTCTTTCCATTATAGACCCAATCGGTATGCAAGCCTTCGAGCATGAAAGCGTATTGAATATTGTCGCGGTGCAAATAGTCGAACGCATTGAGGGTGATTGTAAAAAAATTCTCATCATAGGTAAGAGAAAGTTTCTGCTCATTTATCCGTTTCAAATCCATTGCTTCGTTCAACACGCGCAAGTCAGTAATGTGTGCTTTAGGATGACTGGTAAGTTGTTTGAGCTGTTCTGGACGAAACATCACAACGCCTTTCATGGAAGCCATGCAGTAAAGACTATCATGCGTAACAAACGAACGCTGAAAGTGAAATGAGTTGGTAGGCAGCCCATGATGCACTGTGAAATATTCTGCTTTGCTATTTGAAATGATGTACTTCACAAGACCCGTAGTTCCAGTAAACCAAAGAATGTCTTCTCCTTCCTTTCGCAAGTTTCCCACCATGAGCGGAGTCGCCTTTTTCGGAAAACTAATTCTTGAAAACTGCTTAGTTGTCTTATCAAATTTCAGCAGTCCACTCACCGTTCCCAACCAAAGAATATTTCTGTCATCTATGATATCAAGCACATTGTTATTTGAATTCTGAAACGCAGAGCGAATACATTCATGTTCTACAATTTTATTTTCTTTAGTAAAGAACTCCAGCAAGTTTCCGTTTGACTTTGCTATCCAGATATCACCGTTTTCTTCTATCACCATGCAGCGCATGCTTGCGCCCATTGCTTCATGTATCTCAGGTAATTCTATCCAATTGTAAAATGAATTTGAGTTTTCGTCATATCTCGAAAAACCATTGGATGTGGCGATGTAAATTTTTCCATCTGCGCTTTGCTGAATGTCCAACACAAAATCACCACGCAGGGCTTTTGGCTTTTTCGAATCAGCAAAAAAGTTCTGGCTTTTTCCTGTATCGAAATCGTAACGGGTAAGTCCGCCTGCGGTGCCAATCAACATGTATTTATCATCCACATTCAATAGCGAGCGGATGGAATTGTTGGCCAGCGATTGTTCTGTTTCAGACTTGTTGCGCAGCGATGAAAATGTTTGTGTATTGCGATTGAGAATAGAAACTCCATCTGTTGTTCCTGTCCACAATCGTTGCTGATTGTCTTCTGCAAAAGCGCGTGTCCAGTTGCTGAGTAGATGCGCGTCCACTTCCTCTTCAGGCACACCATCTAGCCGCTCGTAATTGATGAAGGGTTGTTTGGAAAGATTGAAATACAACACGCCCGAAGTGTGCATGGCCATCCAGAGTGTTCCTTCTACATCCACATAAATACTTCGTGCCGAACGTGTGTTATCAAAGGCAGTGATGTACGGTTTGTCCTTGAGGTGCTGGAATGTTTGTGAGCCATTATCAAAAATAGAAACACTTGAGAGGCTTGCCGAGGCCCATATATTTCCGTCATGGTCTGCTACCAAATCGGCCATCTGGTTTTTCACATCGCCACGTATGTAGCCGCTCAAATCACGGATGGTCTGCAATGATTTCTGTGTGATGTCTCTGCGCTCTACAGTGCAGTCGTAATAGGCCAACCACAAATTGTTTTGATTGTCGAGGGTTACGAATTTTATTTTATTCGAATGCAGTAGTTGCCAATCCGCTGCGGTATCATTCCATACTTCAGGTTGCAATGTTGTGGCATCAATCATCCACAATCCTTGGCCATTGGTTGTGATATAAAACTTGTCTTCAGTAAAAAAGAAATCAGTAATGCTTGTGCTATCCAGTTTTGACAATGCGGGTAGAAGCGTTGAAACAGGCAGCAATGTTGCATCTGAATTTCTCTTGATGAACAAACCAAATGATGTTCCTATCCACAGGGTTTGGTACTGGTCCTCTTCGAGACAATTTACCAAAACTGATTCTTCAATCAAACCTGTAGGATGAAAGTTTTGGAATGTGCTTGACTGCGCATTGAAGTGTGATAAACCATCACGCGTTCCAAACCATAACTCACCTGCTGAGGTGCAAAGGCTACAGTGAATTTCGCTGTTGCAAATGGAAGTGGAATCAAGTGGATTGCTTTGATACACTTTCATTTCGTAGCCATCATAGCGGTTAAGTCCTGCCCTTGTCCCAAACCACATGTAGCCCGTGGCATCACGCACAATCGTATTCACTGACTCGTGCGAAAGCCCATCAGAGGAAGTGATTTTGTTGAACCGAATGGAGCCGATTTGAGCAATCGTTTCTACACTCAGTGCAACACAAACAAACGCAACAATAATTGCACGAACATGAAATATGTGATGAAATGAAATACGCATAGCACAAATGGCGAGACAAGAATAGGAGGTATAAAAAACGTGAGGCGGTGATTTGAAATCTGCTTTTGAATTTGTGAAAATCGTGCTTGCTTCGCGCCATGCAAAATGCAGTGATAAGAGAAGGAAAACCTGAAGACATTCCGCAAGTGATGGCCTTGGTAAAAGA
>JAYSWI010000116.1:0-2480 GCA_043718125.1 Flavobacteriales bacterium | reverse complement strand
GGCCCAACGGTGATTGAAAGAAAACTAAAACACTCTGATTGGCCACAAACAGCTACAGCACGTGAAATCCCTCAAATGCGGGACGAAGCCATAGCCTGCCTAGAGCCTGTCGAAGGGTCGACTCAAAGCGTTAATACCGTATCGGTATCTGTTTTAGGTAGTATTACAATCTTCGCTTCGCTCGATTCTCCTAAACAGCTACTCTAACGGCATTTACCACCGCATTTGCGGGATAATTACATTCTAGGTTCATCCCGCACTTGCGGGAGGACAATTTTGAAATAAAAAATGGTATAAGAATTTTGATTATCAATGATGAAGTTGGTGGAATTGGTATATCGGAATGCCTAGACATGTTCTTCCATTGCAAATCGTATCTTGGCATAGCCAGAACCACAATGACCGACACTGCCCCCCATATCTGAATTCTAACCAAAATTTTACTCGTTCACTACCTCCATCACTTTCTCCACAATATCTTCCAAATTTGGCTTGCTGAAATAATCGCCATCGGTGCCATAGGCTGGCAAGTGTGGTTTGGCACAAAGGGTTTGCGGGCGTGCATCCAAATATTGGTAGGCGTCATGTTTATTGATGATGTTATTTAATATGAAGGCACTTGCACCGCCTTCCACATCCTCATCTACTACAAGCAATCTTGAAGTTTTTCGTACAGACCTTGCACATGTGAGGTCCAAGTCGAAGGGCAACAAAGTGCGCACATCTATCAACTCGACCGATATGTTTTCTTCTTCCAAAATCTTAGCAGCCTGCACACAAATATTGAATGTGCTGCCATAAGAAACAATGGTGATGTCTGTTCCTTCGCGCACTATTTCTGCTTTGCCAAGTGGTATGGTGTATTTGCCCAAATTGCTTGGCATGGCTTCTTTGGAGCGATAGCCATTGAGGCATTCTATGACTATACCCGGCTCGTCACTTTGCAATAATGTGTTATACATACCGGCAGCTTGCATCATGTTGCGCGGCACGCACACGTGCATTCCGCGCACGCTGTTTATGATGCTGCCCATAGGCGAACCACTGTGCCATATTCCTTCCAATCTATGCCCTCGGGTGCTGATAATAACGGGTGCTTTTTGTCCGCCTTTTGTTCTGTATTGCACGGTGGCGAGGTCGTCCCTCATGCCTTGCAGTGCGTAGAAAATGTAGTCCAAATATTGTATTTCAGCAACGGGACGAAGGCCGCGCATACTCATACCCAATGCTTGCCCAAGTATGGTGGCTTCGCGTATTCCTGTGTCGCTCACACGCAGTTCGCCATACTTTTCTTGCAGTCCTTCGCAGGTCTGATTCACTCCGCCAATCTTGCCAACGTCTTCGCCAAATATCAACACCTCCGGTCGTGTTGCTAATATTTTATCCCAGAAATCGCGAAGAATAATTCGGCCATCCACTTGCTCTGCCCCATCCTCAAAGGTTGGTGCCAGATGTTCTACCATCAAGGCACTCCATGCGCTTTCGCTGTGCAGGTGCGAGCTGTAGCGTTTGTTCATATCTGCATGAAGTGCATCGAGCCATGTTGATAAGGCTTGTGCTTCTGCATTTTCTTTAGTTGAAATTTTGCGTAGTGCTTTTTTCACTGACGAAAAAATATCTCTGCGAATGGGTTCTATTGTTTTGTTCAATTCTTCTGCTATAGCAAGCAACTCAGTATTGGCAGTGGAGGTGGCAAGTGCGCTCAATTTAGATTTGGCAACAATCAAATCTTTATCAATGTCCTCACGAAATGCTGCCCACGCTTTTTTCTGTTCAGTGCGCACTTGTTGTTTTGTTTCTTCTTTAATTGCTTCTAGCTGCTTGTCGTTGGCCGCGCCATCCATTATTATAAATTTTCCAAACTGTGCTATGCAGTCATAGTCTTTGTACCAGTCAAGTTCCTTTTGGTCTTTGTAACGCTCGTGCGATCCGCTGGTGCTGTGGCCTTGAATCTGAGTCAGCTCTTCCACATGCACCAATGCGGGTATGTGATTTTCTCTACAAAACGAAGCAGCTTTTTCATAGATGATCAAAAGCTCAGGATAGTTCCATCCTTTTGCTTTAAATATTTTGATACCGTTGGTAGTGGTTGTTTTTTCAAATCCTTTCAATGCTTCGCTGATGCTGGATTTTACGGTTTGATATTTTTTGGGGACACTTATACCCCAGCCATTGTCCCAGACACTCATGCAGAGCGGCACTTCGAGCACTGCGGCAGCATTCATTGTTTCCCAAAACAAACCTTCACTTGTGGAGCTGTCGCCTATTGTGCCAAAGGCTACTTCGTTGCCTTGGTTAGAAAAGGTGGTCCATGCGTGCAAATCTTTGTTTTGTTTGAAAACTTTGGAGGCTTGTGCCAGTCCAAGCAGTCTTGCCATTTGGCCCGCTGTTGGCGAAATATCCGATGAAGAATTTTTTGACTCCATCACATTTTTCCAAGAGCCATCGTCATTGAGAAAACGTGTGGCGTAGTGCCCTCC
>JAYSWI010000115.1:0-2481 GCA_043718125.1 Flavobacteriales bacterium | reverse complement strand
AGTGCTGAAAAGTCCGGCATGACCTGCAACTCCGCCCATCATGGCTGCGCCTTGGTCATGCACATGGCCTTGCAAATGCTGGGAGCGAAAGGTCTTGTCATTTTCTGTTGGAGCGATATTGATGATTGATGCTCTTGTCAAAGGATGATAGCCTATTGAATTGATTCCTAGCGGTGAATAGAAATTTTCAGTAACAAAATCATCGAGTGTTTTTCCTGTTTGTTTTTCTACAATGCGTTGAATAAAGTAATAACCCAAGTCGCTGTATTTGTAGCCTTTTTCTTTGGACAACGGGGTGCTGATTATTTGATTGAATATGCTGTCGCGGTATGTATTGAGTATGAAAAGATTTGCGCAGACTTCGTTGGAATGCAATTCATCTTTTTGGGTAGTATAAATGTTTTTGTCCAACTGGCCGTCAACTATGGTTTTTGAATAGAAAGGTATCCAAGGTGTAAATCCTGCACAATGAGATAACATGTTTTTGATGGCCACATTCTGATATTCATTTCCTACTGGAAAATCTAAATAGTCGCCAAGTGTTTTATTGACATCTAGTTTTCCTTCGTCCACAAGTTTCATTGCGGCCAACGTGCTGGAAGCAATTTTAGTGATGCTGGCAAGGTCATAGACAGTATTGAGTTCAACCTTTACTTTAGTATCATAATCAATAGTGCCAAAGGCTTTGTCATAAACCACATCACCATTTTTTGCAACTAAAACTCTGCATCCGGGATATGCGCCTTTGGCTATTCCACTTTCAGCAATAGCATCTATTCTGGAAAATGCGGCATCCATGTTTTTGAAATTCGTGGTTTTTGAATCGCTCATCATGTCCTCCTCATAATCTCCTGCTGGAGCGCCTGCGGCATTGTTTTGGTCAGAAAAGTTGGGGGTATCGGTAGGAGTGGAGTTGTTCTTATTTATCCAACGTAAGTGTTTTGTTCCGTTGATTGAAATTCCTGAATTGAATTTGAAATTGTCGTTGGCACTAACGGGTAACTTTCCGTTTGCAGCAATGGCTCCTATTATTATTTCAGAAGTGGATTGATGGGTGAGGGCTTCGTCTTGGTACGAAACTATGAGGCCTTCAATATTGTTCAAATCCTTGAGCACATCTATGGAGTATGGGTTGGCAAATACGCAGAGTATTACTTGCGATTCTGCACCTACGGAGTTCAATATTCGGGCTGATTCATTGGTCACTCCAAAATTTTTGGCGGCTTTATTACTGGTGTTCATCATGGATGCTATCACTATGTCATACTTTGATAGGGTGTCTCTCCACCATATACTTTTTTTGAATTCGGGATTTTTCTCCATAAAAAAGGAATCGAAACAGAGGTAATGGGCGAGTGTGTTTTCGAAGTCATTGCCTTGTGTAATTCCAATGTTGACTACTGCAATTTTTTTGTTCATCACGTTTGAAATGGGCAATACTTGGTCGTCATTTTTCAAAATCGTGATACTTTGTTCAATGATTTGTTTTCTTATTTTTTCTGCATTTGGATTGTTGAGGTCGTTGATTAGATTTGAAATTTGGACTGGCTTCAACGCTGCAAGTCCCGCCCATTCTTTTGTTTTCAGAATTCGGTAGCAGTGTTCATCTATTTCTTTTTCTGTAATAAGCCCAGAGTCTAACGCTTCTTTTATTTTTTGGATGGCCAATGGAATATTCTGTGTAAAGAGTAAAACGTCATTGCCTGCTATAAGTGCTTTTACCTCGGCATCACCTTCCTTGAAATATTTGGCCACGCCTTGCATGTTCAAAGCGTCTGTGAAAACTAGTCCATCGAATTGTAAGGTATCGCGCAGTAGGTCGGTGATTATTTTGGGCGAAAGGGTGCAGGCCAGATTAGGTGTGCTGTCTAATGCAGGGACATATAAGTGTGCGGTCATTACGCTGCCAAGTCCATTTTTAATAAGCTGCTTGTAAGGAAATAATTCTAGCGTGTCGAGTCGTTGGCAATCATGGGTGACTATTGGCAATTCCTTGTGCGAGTCGGTGTCGGTGTCGCCATGGCCGGGGAAGTGTTTGGCGCAGGCCAATATTCCATTGTCTTGCAAACCCTTCATATACATGAGTGACTGTTGGGTAACGCTTTTCTTATTTTCTCCAAAGGAGCGATTGGAAATGACGGGGTTGTTGGGATTGTTGTTGATGTCCACAACGGGTGAGAATGAAACATGCACTCCCAGACGTTTTAGTTGATAAGCCATTTGGGCACCGAATGCATAGACGAGGCTGTCGTTGTTGGTGGCGCCAAGAGTAAGTTGGCGTGGGAATGAAATGGTGGAGTCCAAGCGCATTCCAAGTCCCCATTCGGCATCCATTGCTATCAGCAGTGGTGTTGTAGCTTTTTGTTGAAACTTGTTGGTGAGGATGGCCTGACGGCTTGGCGATCCTTGCATAAATATCAAACCTCCGATGTGGTATTGCTCAATGAGTGTGGCTACTTCTGTGGGGTTGTAATCTTTGTG
>JAYSWI010000114.1:0-2484 GCA_043718125.1 Flavobacteriales bacterium | reverse complement strand
CGCTTATCAGCATTGGTTGGTTTCCTGCGTTGCTCACTATGCTGGTTGCTGGTGTTGTCATATACATTCTTACCAAAACGGCCAATCATTTTAAGATGAAAACTGTTGGTTTGTTGGCCGATCATCTGGCATGGAAAAATTATTTGATAGACAAACAAAGAGGAAGTGATTTCAACCGCGATGAAGCAAGAGCAAAGATTGAATCTTTGATGTTGTGAATGACAATTGAAAATGCCTAATACCTAATTCATATTTCATTGATTGCCTTTCCCAACTGTAAAATCAACCTTGGACTCTATGTAACCGAGAAACGTGCAGATGGTTTTCATCACATCGAAAGCATTTTTTTACCCGTTGCTTTGACCGATGTATTGGAGGTGATAGTGTCCCAAAATGAATCTGTAGAATTTTCTATTTCAGGCATTGAAATCAAAGGAAATAAGGAGGACAATATTTGTATCAAAGCCTATCAATTGTTGCGACAAGATTTTCAATTGACTGGAATAAAAATGGCTCTGTTGAAGAACATACCAACAGGCGCAGGTCTGGGCGGTGGCTCATCGGATGGTGCTTTTATGTTGAAATTGTTAAGCGATATTTTCCACCTACAGCTCAATCAGGAGCAACTAAAAAATTACGCAGCAAAGCTTGGTAGCGATTGCCCTTTTTTTATTGAAAATATACCTGCTTTTGTATCGGGTAGGGGAGAGGTGATGGAAGAAATAAAATTGGATATTTCAAAAAAAACAATTGTCATTGTTCAACCAAAAATTCACATCAGTACACCAAAGGCGTATCAACTCGTTACTCCAAAAAAAGCAGCTTATGACTTGCGTGACATTCAATCATTGGCGATACATGAATGGAAAAATTATATAGGCAATGACTTCGAAAATCCAATCGGATCACTACACCCCGAAATTCTGGAAATAAAAAATAAATTGTACGCAGCAGGAGCTGTTTATGCAAGCATGAGTGGCAGTGGAAGTGCCGTCTATGGCATCTTTGAAAACGAAATAGAACCCATCAAAGCATTGTTTGCCGATTGTTTTTATTGGCAAGGAGGCACAGTTTAATATCAAATGATTTGGTGTTTCGCGATATGCTAGGCACTTACTTCCTCATTGGTAGTTTGTACCACTTCATCACCAACCGTTCAAAGAACCTGCTTGGCAATGCACGCATAAGAGTGAGGCTAAATCGCTGCATCACTGTGGCAACTCTAAATCGTAGCCTCGGATTTTTTTGTTCAATGATTGAAGCTATTCTCTCGCCAATTACCTCTGGAGTGCGCGCTTCATCCACTTCTTTTATCACCTGTTTCAGCACAACCTCACTTTGCGTTTTGTATGCTTCACGATTCACATAGGCTGCCACCTTGCGGGTGTTGTTGATGTTGGTTTTGAAATCGCCTGGTTCAATCAAGCATACCTTTATTCCAAATTGTTTCACCTCCATACTGAGCGATTCTGTAAAGCCCTCCACCGCAAATTTGCTTGCACTATAAATACCTCTGAAAGGCAGTCCAATTTGTGCCGCCATGCTGGTGATGTTGATGATATAACCACCACCGGCACTGCGCAAATGTTGAATACTATTTCGACAAACATTGAGCACACCAAACAAGTTGGTATTAAAAATTTCTCGTGCTTCTGCATCCGAAATATTTTCAACTGGGCCAACCAAGCCTAGGCCGGCATTGTTCACAACCACATCAAGTTTATTGTATTTATTTACAATAAAATTTAACGCCTCAATGACCGATTCTTCATCTGTCACATCCATTTTGAGCATCGTGTAACCATCTTGCAATTCTGCGTTGCTTGCTTTTCTGCTAGTGCCAAAAACATGATGGCCTTTGGCCGCTAGCACACGCGCAACCGCTTTTCCAATGCCACTGCTGGCTCCGGTTACAAGCACCACTTTGGGTATGAATATTTTTTTTTCGATGGGCGCGAAAATAGTTTCTGCTTAATTTTTAAAATGATAGTCCGCAAGTGCCTAGAAGAGTTTAGTGCAAGCAGAAATTATGAAGCAAAATATTTTGAAGAATGCGTTTGAATGGAAATGGATTCCCATGGCGGCAGCGCAGCCAAATATTTATAGCAAAATGAAAAACACAAACCCAAATAGCTATTGAGGAGCTAAATAAAAACGAAACAACAATGTATAAATCACCACTGCGGGTTTCAATTTCTAAATGAATGGTGCAACAATAAATATATCACTCCGCTTGAGCTAAGATTTATTACGAATCATTTTTTTCTACAAATATTTCGCTCCGCTGGGGCTTAAATCAAAACATAAAATGCGGACAATCATTATTTTAAAATTGATTTTTTCAACAGTCTGTATCTCTGCGTTTGCAAACTGCGCTATTGTTTTTTGCAACTGGAATGGAGTACAGAGAAATCTTTCCGATAATTGCGCTTGAAATATTCTCAATAGAAAAAAATGAACATAAGGTTTGCAAACACATTAGAT
>JAYSWI010000113.1:0-2485 GCA_043718125.1 Flavobacteriales bacterium | reverse complement strand
GAAGTAAGCGATGTATTGGCAGAAACATCCAAACTTGTGATGAGATTGTTGTAACAATTTAAATCTATAAGGGCAGTATTGGCAGTGACATTCAAACTTGTGAGCTGACAATACTCACAACCCAAGTATGCAAGCAAAGCATTGGCAGACACGTTCAAATTACTCAGTGAATTATTCCCGCAACTCAAAACAGATAGTGCACTAATTGCCGTTACATTCAAATTACTTATTTGATTGGTACCGCAATACAAATCAACAATTGCGGTATTGGCCGATACATTCAAACTACTTAGTTGATTGCTATTGCAATTCAAATGAGTAAGTGCAAAATTTGCAGACACATTTAAACTGCTGATTGAGTTATTCCCGCAATTCAACACAGTAAGCGCAGTATTGGCCAATACATTCAAACTGCTTAGTTGATTGGAGCTACAATTTAGTTGAGTAAGCGCAGTATTGGCCGATACATCCAAACTGTTGATTTGATTATTGAAGCAATGCAATTGGGCAAGGGCAGTATTGGCCATCACATTCAAACTGTTGAGTTGATTCGTTTCGCAATTCAGATATACAAGGGCAGTATTTGATGACACATTTAAAGTACTAAGTAGATTGCCGTAACAATGCAATTGAGTTAGCCCGGTAAATGCCTCAATGCCTGTCAAATCCGATATTCCGTAGCCGCCCACATCGATTGTTCCGGTAAAAGCAGCCGCTTCGCAACATTGTATTTCAGTATCAAAGTTGGTGTTGATGGCTGCGTTACCCACCAAAGCTGCTTTGAAAATAGCATCGGGGATATTTACCACACATGGCAAGCAGGGTGCTACACTATAGATTGCTCCGGGGGGTTTTGCACCTGCCCAATTCGCATTCATGTAGGCCACGTTGTCCACTTGTATGCATGTAAGGCATGGGTTGCCATTTGCTTGAAATGAAATTAAATTGGCATTGTTCCCGTTTTGTACATTCAAACTTGTAAGTTGATTATTCCAGCAACTCAAATAGGTAAGCGCAGTATTGCCTGATACATTCAAACTTGTAAGTTGATTGTTGTAGCAAATCAAAGTGGCAAGCGCAGTATTTGTAGACACATTCAAACTTGTGATGAGATTATTGCTACACTCTAGTTCAATAAGCGCAGTATTTGCCGATACATTCAAATTTGTAAGTTGATTGATTTCGCAAAACAAAGTACTAAGCGCAGTATTTGCAGTCACATTCAGACTTGTAAGTTGATTGTTGCGGCAATGCAAAAAACTAAGCGCAGGATTTGCAGACACATTCAAATTTGTAAGTGGATTTTCTCCGCAAACCAATTCAATAAGCGCAGTATTTGCCGACACATTCAAATTTGTAAGTTGATTGTTGACGCAACTCAATTCAAGAAGTGCAGTATTTGCAGACACATTCAAACTTGTAAGTTGATTGTTGCCGCAATACAAATAACTAAGTGCAGTATTTGCTGACACATTTAAGCTTGTAAGTTGATTGTAGTAGCAACTCAATCCAAGAAGTGCAGTATTTGCGGACACATTCAAACTTGTGAGTTGATTAAAGGCGCAACTCAAAGTGGTAAGCGCAGTATTTGATGACACATTCAAACTTGTAAGTTGATTGCCGCTGCAAACTAATTGGGACAGAGCGATATTGGCTACCAAATTCAAACTCGTAAGCTGATTATTTCTGCATTCCAAAGTAATAATTGGAGTGTTAGATGTCAGATTCAAATTGGTAAGTTGATTCTCCGAGCACCGCAAAAGGGTAAGTGCAGTATTGGCCGAAACATTCAAACTTGTAAGTTGATTGGTAGTGCAACTTAATTGCGTAAGCGCAATATTTGAAGACACATTCAAACTTGTAAGTAGGTTATTGCTACAATGCAATTGAGTAAGTGCTGTAAATGCCTCAACGCCTGTTAAATCGGATATGCCCAGACTGCCCACACTCAAAGTGCCTGTGTAAGCATTAGCTTCACTTATTTGTATCTCCGTATCGGCATTGGTGTTGATGGCAGGGTTGGCCACCAAGGTTGCTTTGAAAATAGCATTGGGGATGGCCACTATTTGTGCAAAGCACGTGCTTGTAGCGAAGAGCAGAAGAAGCAAAATGCACATTGTGTAACTGGTGTTTTTAGCTGTCATTGATGTTGGTTTTTAATTATTTATGGATTAAAGAAGATTGGTGATTGTGTTATTTGCCAATGCGTTGGTTTTGTTAGAAATCTTCAAAACAGTATCGAAATTTTTTAAAAATTCGTTTTAGTTTTATTGATGGTACAAATTTCTATTGGCAATTTCCACTTCGCAATCATCAAATTTCATTAGGGCAACTCACGCATGTATTACACACCTTGCACAACTTTGTAGAATAGATGAAATCCGATTCAGCCATATCCATTGCCGTTGTTAAAAGCAAAACATATATGTTTTCATTGTCGCTGAAGGATGCTTGTATGCGCTGGCTTATCTTACTAGTAGCATTT
>JAYSWI010000112.1:0-2487 GCA_043718125.1 Flavobacteriales bacterium | reverse complement strand
ATCCTTTCACCTGCTCTTTGTAGGCCAGCACCAATTGGTCATAAGTAATGGCCCTATAGCCGGGGTTGTTTACATCGGGCGACATGGAAGCAAGTTTGGTAGTTGGTCCAATACTGCCGGCCACGAATCGAGGTTTGTCTTGCTCCATTGCAGTGAATGAATCTGCCACTTCACGTGCAATTTTAGCGGATTGAAAGTTGAGTTCATAAGCCAAATGCTCCAGCGCATAGTCGGCTTGCGACACAGTGGTGCTGCTGAAAGTGTTGGTTTCTACAATGTCGGCACCGGCTTCGAAATATTGCCTATGTATTTCTTTGATGATGTCGGGCCTTGTTATGCTCAACAAATCATTGTTGCCTTGCAAAGGATGCGAATGATTTTTGAGCGATTCGTTTCTGAAATCCACTTCCTGCAATTGGTAGCGCTGAATCATAGTACCCATAGCTCCATCGAGTATGAGAATCCTTTTTTGCGCAAGGTCTTTTATATTCATCTTTTTCTTTTTTAGTTGTTCGCAATCGAACACTGCATATCTGGCAGGGTGCTTTGGCAAGAAGTAATTAGGGATGAATGCACGCGATAGAATATCTCAAATATCGCTGCCTCATCTACTCCCGCAAACGCGGGATAGGAGTTGGCACCCGTCTTTTTTCTTTTTCGGGTTGCCAGGACATCTGCGGGCCTAATCCCTCCGTCCTTCTTGATAAAGCGGGGCGAATGTAATAGTTCCGCATGTCAGGAAACAATTTTTTTTTGAAAGGCAATTGATTTTCTTCTTTTCAGATATTCAATTGAGGTGCATCTTGCAGCGCATATTCTAATTTATTTTTTCTTATGAAAAAGGTTTTTATTAGTTTCTCCATTCTTCTTGCATTGCATACTAAAGCGCAACCCTTGCCAATGGTCTTTACGGTATTGGAAGAGTCTTATTTGAATCTGGAAAATGACACAATAATCAGTGTGGGTAATTGGGACGATGGCAATTGGACAGTGCCAATAGGATTTGATTTTGACTACATGCAACAGACACATCAAGAAGTAATTTTTACAGGTCCAGCCGGTGGTTTTGATTGCGAATTGATATTCGGCCCATGGAATGGCAATGTTGCTTATGATATTATTTGCCCAGCTTTGTTGGACGTAAAAGAATCGGCAAGTATTGAAGATGTTAGTAATATCAGTTACATCATCGATGGGGATGCGCCCAATCGCATCTTCAAATTACAATGGAAAAATTGCGCGTTAAATGGAGATGTGGGTGAAACAATGCGTGTCAATTTTCAAATGTGGCTCAACGAAACTACCAACGCTATTGATTTTAGATATGGCCCTTCTATTGATTTCAATATAGGGGCCACAGGGTTTATCGGGCTTCCTATTTATTTGGGCAACAACTGGAACAATTCGATAATTGGAAATAATTGCACAGGCCTATGGAATATGAGTGGCGAACCGTCTAATCCCGATTTCAATTTTGCATTTGCAAGCAACGACCTTTTCTCAGATGAGCATCTGAACAATTTACCTCCAATGAATACTGTATATCATTTTGATGCCATTGTAAATGTTTCTGAAATAGAAAATGGAAAGCTCCTACTTTATCCTACGATGGCAATGGATAAAATAAAATTGATGTCCAATTTTCCAATTCAAACATTGACAATTTACGATCAGCAGGGAAGGGCCGTAAAGCAATCAACGGTAAAAGCCAGCAATGCAGAAATTGAAATTGTAGAACTTAAGGCTGGTATCTATACGGTGTTGTGTTCCATTCAAAGTGGTGTTGCCACTAAAAGATTTGTGAAGTTGTGATCCAATCTTTACTCTGCATCAATTGAGGTAAATGTTTTCTTTATGAAAATGTAATGCGTCATCTATTGCATTTTATTGAGCGCATATACATTTGCCGCCTTTAAAATTTATCAAAAAATAATTCATGCCTTATTTATTTACATCAGAGTCGGTGTCTGAGGGACATCCGGACAAAGTAGCAGATCAAATTTCAGATGCGCTAATTGATAATTTCCTTGCACACGATCCGCAATCGAAGGTGGCTTGCGAAACACTAGTAACAACAGGCCAAGTGGTGCTTGCAGGTGAAGTGAAATCGGAAGCTTATTTGGATGTGCAAGACATTGCCCGCGAGGTGATCAGAAAGATTGGTTACACAAAAAGTGAGTACATGTTTGAAGCAAATTCTTGCGGAATTTTGTCAGCCATTCACGAACAATCGCCAGACATCAATCAAGGTGTGGAGCGCAAAAAACCTGAAGAGCAAGGTGCCGGTGATCAGGGGATGATGTTCGGTTACGCATGTCGCGAAACAGACAATTACATGCCCCTTCCGTTGGAGTTGGCGCACTTGCTTTTGCAAGAATTGGCAGCCATTCGCAGAGAATCGGAAAACGGGAAGTCAAAAGAAATGACCTACTTGCGTCCCGATGCGAAAAGCCAAGTAACGATAGAATACGATGATGATAACAAGCC
>JAYSWI010000111.1:0-2488 GCA_043718125.1 Flavobacteriales bacterium | reverse complement strand
CCAGTCCTATAACAAAAACAACGAAGCCCCCATACTTCAAGGTGTGATCGTAGAAAAATGAAAGCAATGTTGGAATGTCCTGAGCGATTTGAGACAGGCCATCTTGCAGCTTCACGCCCATAAAAAAATGTCCTGTTCCAAAATTTAGATTCAAGTAGGGCACCCAAAAAAAATACCACCAAGCCACAGGTACTATCCAAATTATAGATGCCAAAGCAAAACCCAATTTTTGTTTGAAGTCGGCAACAAAAAACGGCACAACCAAAACAGCACATAAACTGACGGACGAAATTTTAGAAAGCACTCCAAGCCCTATAAAAAATGTGTATAGAAATAAGTGTCTCCACCTCAATTTTTCAGTAAAAAAAATACACCCGTAATAGATGCCAATCAAAATGAGCGAAGTGCTGAAGGTGTCGGGCATCATTTTGCGACAATATGTAAACCATAGGGAACATTGCAAAATAATGAGCGCATACAATGCAATTTTTTCATTCCAATACTGCTTAACTAGGCGAAAGAAATACCACAGACCAATGCAGGAAATAATAAGATTGATGAGCCTTCCGTACCAATGCGAATACCCAAATATCTCGGAGGTGAGGTAAATGAGATAGTTCAACACCGGAAATTCCATGCCTTCTATTCCTTCGCCATTGCCGCCTATATCGAGTCGTGGATAAAGGATATTGTTGTCCACTTCAAGGAAATTTCTGGCGACCATTGTCACAGTGCATTGTCTCCAATTGTGCACAGTTTCTATTGGCGGTTGCGTGATCCCTACCAAGTGGAAAACAAAAAACAGTGCCATCCAAAATCGGGCATCACTCCAAATTTTGTTTTGAAAAAAAATGTTGAAACTCACGGGTCAAATATTGAACAAGTAACAGGAATTATTTTAAACACAATATTTGTTTAAACTTTTTATTCTTTGCTCCATCCTATTCATCTTTGAAAATAAAAACAACATGAAAATAAAATTTGGAATTCTGATTTT
This sequence comes from Flavobacteriales bacterium, assembly GCA_043718125.1. Lineage (GTDB taxonomy): Bacteria > Bacteroidota > Bacteroidia > Flavobacteriales_D > Sanyastnellaceae > JANNVZ01. Next base: position 1,491 of record JAYSWI010000111.1, on the reverse strand, counting down.
GGCAATCGTTGCAGCGGTTGGATATTCATTCATTGCTGCAAACAAAAACAAAACACTCGTTGCCAACAACCTTGTAAAAAAGATACTGAAAACGGAAGTGACCAATGAAGAATATAAGGCCGGTGATATTGTTTTTCAGGAGAGCAACTCTATGCAATGCCAGGCTGTGAAAGCCGCAACTGGCAGCCAATGGAGTCACTGCGGAATTATTTTGCCACACAATGGCAAGCTGCAAGTGTTGGAAGCTGTGCAACCCGTGCAGTGGGAAAGTATTAAGAATTGGAAAGCACGAAGCCAAGGCGGTGTGATGAAGGTGAAAAGGCTAATTGAAGATTCAGTGCTTACGGAAAAAGTCATCGATAGTATGGTGAAGTTTGGTCAACAACTTGTAGGAAAAAACTATGATATTTATTTCAACTGGAGCGATGAAGAATGGTATTGCTCGGAGTTGGTTTGGAAAATATATGATGATGCCTTGAAGCTAAAAATTGGCACACTCAAACCACTGCGCGACTTTAACCTTAGCCACCCGATAGTAAAAAAAATAATGAAACAACGTTATGGAAATGCACCACCCATGGCCGAGATGATGATTTCTCCCGGTGCCATTTTCGAATCCTGTTTACTTGAGGATGTTAGTATTTCTAATTGATATTTTTTCTTAGTCACCTTCTATTTCTACATATTGGTTATAAATAATTCTGATGACTATCTAAGCATTCAAAACATTTGTTGTAAAATAAAGGGCATGTTTCAAACCTTCTTTTGTGGAAAATATTTATACCGAATAAAATACTTGTTTGCATTGCAAGCCACGAACAACATGGAACATGCACGACATCTACTGGCCCTAACTTCGGATGAAAACCGAAAAAATAAGTCTTCAACAAAATCATGAGTTGGCCAATTGCTATACGAGGGTTTAAGAATTTTTTGCGGCTTGAGAAGTCGTTGGCCGCTAATTCTATAGATGCCTATTTGCAAGACGTGAGCAAACTTCAGCAGTACTGCGAAATGCAAACCCCAACTGTTCCTCCCAAAAATGTAAGTGCTGATGACATCAGAAATTTCCTTGAATGGCTGCACACTTTTGGGCTTGCTGCCACCTCACAAGCTCGTATCATTTCAGGCCTCAAAGGATTTTACAATTACCTGCTTTTGGAAAAAGAAATTGCACAAGACCCGATGGAATTCATTGACACTCCCAAGCTTGGTCGCAAATTGCCTGATGTATTAAGTGTGGAAGAAATTGACCAAATTATTGAACACATTGACTTGAGCAAAACTGAAGGCACAAGAAATAGAGCAATGCTTGAAACCCTGTACAGTTGCGGTATGCGTGTGAGTGAATTGACAGAGACACGAATTTCAAACCTTCATTTCGAAGATGGATTTGTGCGCATCATCGGCAAAGGAAATAAAGAAAGATTGATCCCAATTGGCAGCATTGCAATCAAGTGGATTGAGAATTACAAAACTCAAACAAGGAAT
>JAYSWI010000012.1:0-2940 GCA_043718125.1 Flavobacteriales bacterium | reverse complement strand
CAGAAATTGCAATTGGTGCAGTAGCGACAACAGAAATTTTGGATGCCACAATTCTTGCTGCTGACCTCAACCAGATGAGTGCAACAAGCGGACAAGTGTTGAAATGGAATGGCACTGCATGGGCACCAGCAGCAGACAACAGTGGTGTTGGAAGTGGCTGGGGATTGACAGGAAATTCAGGCACAAACCCTGCAACAAATTTTGTTGGGACAACGGACAATCAACCTTTGGTTTTTCGTGTGAACAATGTAACAGCAGGCTTCATTGACATCGCCACCCAAAGTGTTTTTCTTGGTGCAAATGCAGGTGACAACAACACAGCGATGAGCAATACCTTCATTGGCAATTCATCAGGATTTGTAAATACAATAGGCGACAACAACACAGGTGTCGGTAGTTGGACATTGATTGCAAATACTACCGGCCTAAGCAACACTGCCGTTGGTTCTCAAGCATTGCGCTATTCCAATGGTTCTGAAAACACGGCATTAGGATACAGAACTTTATACAACAACATAACAGGAAGTTTTAATACAGGCCTTGGACGAAGTGCCTTGCTAAGCAACACCACCGGAGACAGCAATGTGGGCATTGGTCGCACTGCGCTTTATTTGAATACCATAGGCGAAGAGAACATTGCCATTGGAGCATTTGCAGGATATAGCAATCTGGACGGTTCAAGCAACGTAGCCATTGGTCATCGAGCTTTATACAACAACGCAACATCATCTGGTGAAACCGCTGTTGGATATTCGGCCATGTCCAACATGCATTATTTATTTGGCGACAGCAAGAGTGTTGCAGTTGGTTTCGAAGCAATGAAAGGTTCCAATACAATAGATGACAATAGTGGTGATGCAAATACAGCAGTGGGATATAAAACATTGTCGAGTATCAGTAGCGGAGCTTCCAATACAGCTATGGGCAGGGCAGCAATGTTCGAAAACACAACTGGTAGCTACAATACTGCCAACGGAACGTATGCTCTTCATTTCAACACCGTAGGAACCGGCAATACTGTCAGCGGATGGTCTGCTCTTTATTTTAACAAAGCAGGTAGCCATGCAACAGCTATTGGGTATGGCGCAATGCTTTATTCCAACAATACCACCACGCCATTTGAAAACTATAATGTTGCAGTTGGAGCTGAGGCACTGAGAGGTTCTTTTGAATATTCTAACAATACCGGCAATAGCAATACTGCTCTCGGATATCAAACACTTTTCAACAACGAGTCGGGAGGATTAAACACAGCCACCGGAAGGTCTGCACTTATTGACAACACCACTGGCACCAGCAATACAGCAAACGGCTACCAATCCTTATTCCTGAATACCACAGGAAGTTACAACTCTGGCCTTGGGCGCAATTCGTATTTCGACAGTGTCAATTTGGACAACACTACAAGCCTTGGATACAATGCAGGCGGAGCAGTGGAAGCAAGCAACCGTGTTGAAATTGGGAACACAAGTGTGAGTGTAATTGCAGGGCAAGTTGCTTTCAGCACGTATAGTGATGCGCGCATAAAAGACAATGTGAAAGAAGATGTTCCCGGACTTGATTTCATCAAAAAATTGCGACCCGTTACTTACAACTTAAACATCCATCGTGAGAATGCGATGGTTTACAAGAGTGCTGAGAAAGACAGTGGTGATTGGAAAAGCAAATACGATATTGAAAAAATAAAGATGACCGGATTTCTTGCACAAGAAGTAGAGCAAGCATCTAAAGAATCGGGTTACGATTTCAGCGGAGTACAGGTACCTGAAAATCCTGATGACCTTTATTCACTTCGCTATTCTGATTTCGTGATGCCGCTGGTGAAGGCGGTGCAGGAACTCGATTTGAAAATGAGCGAATTTGAAAATTTGAAAATGGAGAGTACCGAATTGAACATCAAAGTGGAACAACTGGAAAAAGAAAATGAAGAATTGAAATTGCAAGTTGAACAAAACACAACTACAAAAACTCTCGCTGACCAACAAAAACTTATTGAGACACTGGAGCAAAAAATCGAGTTTCTCGAAAAAGAATTTCATGCAAAAAATTGAATGACTGATACAAACACTTAGCAATAATGAAAACAAAAAACCATATAGCAAGAACGCTGATAGTTCTTTCAGCGATGTTCTTTTCAAATTTATTGTTGGCACAAAATGCAGGAGACCTCGACCCCACTTTCGGTGTTGGAGGCACTGCAGTAATTGATGTGGGAACTGGCTACGACCCATGCTACGGACTCATAATACAGCCCGATGGAAAAATCGTTATCGGTGGAACTGCAGCTTTGAATGGAGGGTGGTATCCAACACTGGTGAGAATGAATCCGGATGGAACGCTGGATAACACCTTTGATGGGGATGGCATTACTTCGAGCGATGTACCTCATGGTACGTACAATGCTGATGCAAATCCATTGGCTTTGCAAACCGATGGCAAATTGCTCTTCACATTTGGTACAGCTATCTTGGGTGTGGGTGGATTGGCCGTCACCAGATTTAATAGCGATGGTAGTATTGATACCAGCTATGGCACCAATGGCACTGCCATTACCACTGTAATGGAGTACTCCAATGATGCCTTTTCACTAGTGCTTCAAGCTGATGGAAAAGCAGTGGTGGTAGGCAGAGGTAGTCCCGCTATTGGTTTGGGTAATCAGATAGTGGCGGTGCGATACACTTCCAACGGACAGTTGGATGAAACCTTCGCGGATGGAGGAATTTACCTAGGTGACGTTGGCCTTGGCGGTGTTATATATGATGTGCGGCAAGCAACTGATGGAAAGATTGTAATGCTCGGAAACATCACAACTTCCGAAGGCAGTGATTATGTGCTTATGAGGCTCAATGAAAATGGCACATTGGACAATTCCTTTAATGAAGATGGAATATTCAATTTCAACACGGAGGAGTATGAGTTTTACAAATGTTTGACAGTGAA
>JAYSWI010000110.1:0-7261 GCA_043718125.1 Flavobacteriales bacterium | reverse complement strand
AATGCTCTAACGGCATTTATCCCTGCACTTGCAGGAGGACTATTTTGAACTAAGAATTGGTATAAGTTCCTTTTGTTACAATGCTAGACCAAATGCCGAACATTTGGACTAATCAACTTCCTCGAAATATCTCACTATTGCCTTTTTGATTAGCATTTCCTGCTCGTTGGGTTGCAGGGCAGGAAGCAAATCAGTACGCTCAAAGTGAGGCCATCCATCATCATCGCGACCCACAAATTCGTAGTAGCCATAAGGCATAAGAACACTACAAATACCTATGTGCATTAGCTCCAACTTCTGATCCTTTTTGAACAATTGGTGGTCTTTGCTCAATTCTTGAACACCAATTAGAAAAAGAATTGCGGCATAGTCCAATTTCTCCCCAAACTGTTTCGAAATTCTTGTGATTGTTTCGTTCCAGGTCTTCTCAAAAACGTAATCCATAAGTCAATTTATTTATTTCGGCAAATGTTAGAAAAATAAAAACAACCATCACCATGTTGCCCGTCATAAGTTTCGCATTACTTTTGGCTTTGCCTAAATTCCAAAATACGAACGATATCATTGATATGAAAAGATTTCTAAGATTCAGTTTATTTAGTTTGGCTGCTTGCTTCTCGCTCAGCCTGTTTGCTCAAACCAAATCAGAGTATTTGGATTCGCAAATGAAAGTGGTGACAGATATCGCCAAAGCCCGGTACAGCAGAGAAGTTACCCTTAACAATGTTGATTCTACTTATTCGGTAGTCGTTAAATATGTTACTGGTGAGATGATGATGGAGGGATCGTATTCTGATAAATTTCTTGACACAGAACACGGTGATTTTAAGTATTTCTACGCTAATGGCAACCCTGAATCTCAAGGTAGATTTAAGGAAGGATACAAAGTTGGTCTTTGGAAGCGTTGGAATTTCGATGGTGTTCCAAAAATAGATCGTGTATATCCTGATGAAAAATTCAACAAAGGCAATGGTGTTCACACAAAGAGAGCCACTTTCCCTGGCGGAATGGAAGCCTTACAGCGCATGGTGAATGACAGTCTTAGTTATCCTTCTGAAGCCAAAGAGCGTGGACTTGAAGGCACAGTGAACGTTGTTTTTACCATTGACTCCACTGGTGAAGTGCGTCTTCCAGAAGTAGCTTCTGGCATTCATTATTTATTAGATGAAGAAGCATTGCGTTTTGTTTCCTCATTGCCCTCTTGGACGCCTGCTGCCAAAAATGGTGTAGCAGTCGAATCAAGTTTTGTTATGCCTATCACATTTGACCTTGGTGGTTCCGATTCCAATGGCAATTCTGGAAAAGGAAATTCCTCCAAAAATTAATCTTAACCATTCATATTTTATGCTAAAGGAGGTCGCCAAAAGTGGCCTCCTTTTTTTGTGCGAATGAAATTGGTAATCCTGAAATTATGGCGATGGATGAAATAAATTTGAACATTATCGTCTCGGACTAATTGCCTGTATTTTAAACTGAGCATTTGGCATTTATCACCTGGCGATTATTTATTGGCCTTCACACGCAAAAAAGAAAATGCCTGGGCGTTTCGATATACCAAACCAAAAGTTGACAATGAAATTCAATGCCCGAAGAATCGGTAAATATCTAACAGCCTCTGTTTCCGTCCCTTTTGCTGCACAGAATGGTGAGGCCCAGTGGTGATTAAAAGAAAACAAAAACACTCTGGGTAGCCGCACAAGCCAGCATAGCACGAGAAGCAGATGCAGAGCCATGCGGCCGTCACCCTGAACTCGTTTCAGGGTCTCACAGTAACAATTCTGACTTTGGTGGAATTAGTACATCGAACCGCCTAGGCATTAAAAAGAATTTGTGCAACAGATAATTGCTACAAAGCTTGTTGCATTTAGAATTGCACTAGTAATAAAAACAATAGAAAAATTACTGAACGGAAGAAAAATTCTAACAAATAAATGAATACAAAATTTGCAATTGCTATCCATGGAGGAGCAGGAACCATTGAAAGATCCTTGATGAGTTTTGAAAAAGAGGAGGACTATAAAAATGGACTGAAAGCAGCCTTGGATGCCGGATATCAAGTGTTGAATTCTGGAGGTGCTGCGCTTGATGCGGTGGAAGTTGCGGTGGTTTCGCTTGAGAATAATCCGTTGTTTAATGCAGGCCGAGGTAGTGTTTTTGCTCATCAAGGAAACCATGAAATGGATGCTGCTATTATGCGTGGGGACACCTTGGAAGCTGGTGCGGTAGCCGGAATCAAAGGCACACAAAATCCTATTTCTGTAGCCCGTTTGGTAATGGAGAAGAGTGAACATGTTTTGCTTGCATACAACGGTGCTATTGAATTTGCAAAGCATGTTGGTGCCAAATTTCAACCAGACGCATATTTCTATGATGAATTTAGACATCAACAATTTCAAAACGCTTTAACGCAAGGAGTGGTTCAACTTGACCACAGTGAGGGAAAAAAATTCGGTACAGTTGGCGCTGTTTGTCTTGATACACAAGGCAATTTGGCTGCTGCAACATCAACAGGTGGAATGACCAATAAAAAATGGGGACGAATTGGAGATTCTCCGATAGTGGGTGCAGGAACTTATGCTAACAATCAAACTTGCGCTATCTCTTGCACTGGTCATGGTGAGTTTTTTCTGAGGGCTGTAGTGGCCTACGACATTAGTTGTTTGATGGAATACAAAGGGCTAACCCTCGTGGAAGCATGTGACCTTGTGGTTGGTAAGAAACTGATGAAGTTGGGTGGCGAAGGTGGCTTGATAGCGGTTGATGCCAATGGAAACGTGGCTTTACCATTTAATTCTTCAGGAATGTATAGGGCGTGGAGAACAAATTTTACGAATGCAGAAGTTCGGATTTATAGAGACTAATAATTCTGATTTAAGGTAAGAGCAAGCAGCTATCTCCATAACTCAAAAATCGAAATTCATTGTTCAGTGCATAGTCATACATTCGTTTCCAGTCCTTGTCTGACAATTCTGGATTACTGCCAATAAAGGCGGCAACAAGTAGCAGCAAAGTACTTTTTGGTTGATGAAAATTTGTGATAAGTCCGTTGCAAATTTTGAATGAATAACCGGGCGCAATCAAAATGGATGTGGAGGAATTTATGCGCGATAAATTATTTTTATTAGCATAATCTAAAAGTGCGAGCAGTGTTTCCTTGGCTGAATATTCAGTGTCATTTTGATATGGCTCCCATTGTGCAACGTCCAGATGATCGGTGTGCTTTCCAGACCTCAAAATTTTTGCACCCATCCAATAGAGGCTTTCAAGTGTGCGCATGGTGGTGGTTCCTACAGCAATTATTTTTTTGTCAAATTGTTCTATTAGCTGAATCAAAAGTTTTGTCGGCACGCTAAAAAATTCGTGGTGCATGTTGTGATCATTCATTGTTGCAACATTCACTGGTCGAAAGGTACCCGCACCAACATGCAAGGTTATTTCTTCAAAAGAAACATTTTTATTGCGCAAATTTTGAATGAGGTGCGGAGTAAAATGCAAGCCTGCTGTGGGCGCAGCAACCGATCCTTTGAATTGAGCGAATATTGTTTGATATCGCTCATAATCACTTTCTTCAACATCTCTTTCGAAGTAAGGCGGCAGTGGAAGCTGGCCTACGAGATCTAATATTTCGGAAAAGGTGAATTCGTTTGGCCATTGGAATGTGATTAGAAATTGTTCCTGATCTTGCTTTTTCTTTTGAGCGAAAACGGAAAACTTCAACCCGTTTTGAATGCACTCAATAGCCAAAAGCTCAGCACCCTTCCATTTTTTTGCACCACCTAACATGCACCACCAATTTGCATTTCCTCGTGCATCCATAGCCTCTTGATGAGATTTATTCTCTGGCTCAAGGCAAAAGATTTCAATCAATGCGCCTGTTTTTTTTTTGAAAAAAAGTCTTGCTGGAATAACACATGTATTGTTAGATATGATCAGGCAATTGTCATCTAAATAATTTCCGATTTGATGAAAAATGGAAGATTGAATTTTACCTTTTTGATAGACGAGTAATTTGGAGTAATCGCGCTGGGGCATTGGGAAACGTGCGATTCGTTCATCAGGAAGCGAATAGTCAAATTCTGAAATATTTATATTTCTTGGGTGCATAATGGGTCTGAAAATTTTTGGTATATGTACAAAAAAATTGTGGCCAGACGTTTCTGGCCACAATTCTAAACCTTAACTAAAACTAACTATACTAACAGATCCGTCCTAAGAAATGGACAGGCCATTTGTGTGTTACTTATTTTTTATGTGAAAGCTATACATGCTTTCCTCAAAATTTCCCTGTGTGAATGAGAGAACCAATTTGTTTAAAAAATGTTGCATGGCTCTAAAATTATTTTCTTTCTAAAAATTTGTAGTGATGCTAAGGTTCAACTTGGCTTAACTCCACTTCTTGATCACTTTTTATTTCAAACGATAAATTCATTGGAAGGCAAACCAACTCAAGTGTTTCATTGAGATTCTTGTTGTTGAATCGACCTGAATATCGTCTTCCTTTTATGTCAATTGTTTTAATTGAAACTCCAAACTGTCGTTCTATTTCTTCTAACACATTCGACAATGGTTCATCAGTGTAACTGAATTCTCCGGTGCGCCAATCTTCGGACTTTACATCCAATTGGCTGGCCTGTAGCACTCCGTTTATTAGCTCAACGGCATTGCCTGGGGTGATTTCCAATCTGCTTTTACCAGCACTGATTCGAACTAAACCTGTAGTACAACTGACTTTGAATTTTTCGTTGCGAGCGAATACGTCAAAGCTTGTTCCCAGCACGGTTACTATTCCGTGGTCAGTAATTACGCTGAATGAACTACCTTTTTTAACCTCGAAAAATGCCTCACCTTCTAGTTTAAGTGTTCGCTTCGAATTCCAATCCTCATTGTATTCTATATATGAAGATGCATTAAGAGTAACAATTGAATGGTCTGGCAATTCAAAGCTTTCAAGTTCTTTTGTTGCAGTTTCTTTTCTGATCAGGTCGTCTTTGGGCCAAGCCATCACTACTACTATTATTACCACAGCTGCAGCAGCAGCTACTGATAGGAGTGGTTTCCAATTGAAAGGAATAACTCTTGCTTCCTGCTTAGGCGTTGAATTCAACTTAGATTCAATTTCGCTCCAAGCTTGTTCTGTACTTTTTCCTTCTGGCACTTTCCAGCTTTCTAATATCTGTTTATACTTATTCATTTCTTCCTCCACGTTCTAATTTCGTTCGTTTCTAATTTTTCTTTTTCCTATTTATTGCAACTCAAGTTTATTTCTTTAATCCAAATTGTTTCTGGCGTAATGAAACTCAGAATGAAGATTCTAACTTGAAATTTTTATCTAAAAAATGCTTTTGCAACGTGGCTTACATGGCTTTTTGGCAATACCCTACTTCCATTTGAATTTATTTTGTTTAATTGTTTCTTGTGCTTTGGAGTTATTTCTTAGGTATAAAAAGTAAATGACACTGTAAATAGAATCACGACAAAATTCGAATATCGTTTTTGAAAAATGCGCCCACAATATCTCGGAAGTTTCGAACTGTTGAGCACCTTTAATCAGGTATTTCTATAATGGCTCTGCTACTCGCCACTGCTGCGAACACACCCAATGCACCACCCACAATGTTTGATTCAGGATTTGCAGGAGCCGCATTGAAGGGGCTGCCAGCATCTTCGCTTGCTGCCATTGCGAATGTTTGATAAAATGTGTAGGAAGTTGCACTCATGGATTGCAACTCAATTTCAACAGAATCGCCAGCATCGAAAAGTGCAACAAACAGTGGAATTCGAATGTGGTTTCCGTCATTCAAATTATCATCAAACATTTGAATTTCTCCTGGTTCGTTCAAGTAATTTCCGTTTTTCCATGCCCTTGCACGGTAAAAATTTTCACCAATAGCATCTTCGAAATGAAGGAAAACACTATACCCTTCCTCGCCTCCAAAAATGGCAGGCGAAAATTCAAACTCCAACGAATCGAGCGGAACTTCAACGGGCATGTAGGTGCTGGATGTAAATATTTTTCCATCAACCGCAACTTCCAAAAGGTAGTTTGAATTGTTGGTGATGGTAAGATTATTTACTTTATAGTATCCATTTCCAATTGGGTTTAGAGTAACTACTGTTGCATCAGGCATAGTGATTTTCACAATCGCATTATTGATGGTCTCTGGGCCATTAGAGCTAAAAAAACTGGTGGTCTTAGTCACTCTAACCTCAATGCTATCCGCTGCTTGATAGATGTTGCCTTCTATTACAAAGCGTTGGTCAGCTTCATTCAGTTTGATATCAATCACCTTTTGACAACTGTTCAAACTTAAGGTGCCAATTGCTATGATGAAGACAAACGAAAGCACGTATTTGGAGGTAATTCTGGGTGTCATAGTTTTATGTTTATCTAGTTGCTTAGAATGTAAAATTGTAAGTAATTGATGGAACTATTTTGAACAGTGCAGTTCGCACTGCTTCCATTTGTTCCGGGTTATCTTTATTGGCCCGGAAGGTGATGGAGTATGCATTCTCACGAGCGTAAACATTATAGATTGAAATGTTCCATGACGATTCGAAATCAGAATGCGCCAAAGCCCATTTAGAAGTTTTTTTGGTGTCGATAGTTACCCCTAAATCCATGCGGTGATAGGCAGGCATTCTGTAGCCATTGCGGTCGGTAAAAAGTGGCACAACGGTACCGTCTATTTCATATTTGCCTGATGGAAAAGTGACCGCTGAGCCAGTGTAATAAACCCAATTGGCGGAAACATTAACTCGCTTAGAAAGGGCATACATAGCGACAATTGCGAAGTCATGTATTCTATCTTGTTTGGCAGAATATTCTTTGCCATCATTGATTTCTGCAAAAGTGCGGAGCGAGCGCGAAAGAGTGTAGCTCACCCAACCCGTCATGCGCCCTGTCTGTTTTTTAATGTAAAATTCTGCACCGTAAGCGCGGCCTTTTCCATATACCAATTCCCCTTCGGCTTCATTATTAAAAAAGAGATCAGCACCGTTCCTATAGTCAATTTGATTGCGCAGTATTTTGTAATAGCCCTCCACGGAAAACTCATAAGTATTGTCTTTGAAATTGCGGAAATAACCTGCCGCTGCTTGGTCAACTATTTGTGGTTTCACATTGTTGCTGCTAGGCACCCAAATGTCGGTGGGCTGCGAGGTGGTGGAATTGGACAACAAATGCACATACTGATAAGCGCGATTCACTTGAGTTTTGATTGCACTTTTTTTATCTAACTGATACTTTATTGAGATACGAGGT
>JAYSWI010000109.1:0-2497 GCA_043718125.1 Flavobacteriales bacterium | reverse complement strand
GGCCGCATACAAAAAATTGATGTTAGATGAGCCACCAATTCCCACTTCGGTGGGCTATGAAGGCAATGTCTCCAACACTTTCGAATTGCTAGGCGACTCATTATCGTTGAGTGTAAAATTATTTCCTGAGCTACTTCAACTATCAGCAATGGAAGAATATGAAGCCGATATTTATGACCTCATGGCAACGTTGCAAGACAGTAGTCTTTTGAAAAAAAGTGTATTTGAGAAAGAAATAAGTACGATTCTGCTGGAAGCGAAAAATGAATTGAAACGACTCAACAGTGCGGATGAAGAATCCTACAATTTCAAAACAAAGGAGCTGCTGAATTACCTCGCTTTACTCCATGCGTTTCGCGAAAGACAAGATGTAAAAATCCTTTTTGCAAAAGCAAATCAAACAAGAAAAACAAAACTCTTGAAAGATTTGGCCCTCTTCGATTTAAGGCATGATGTGGATGTGGCGGATTCCGTTTTTATGAAAATTGTAAAAAATGAAAAGCGAATTATTCCATTGTACAATGACTTGAGCGAAGCAAAAGCTCTGGACAAGTTTCCTAAAGAATATGCAACTAGAACGCGCATGATAGAAGTGTATATAAACAATAAACTGGTTGACAAAAACGAAGAAGAAAACGGAAAAGTTGATTCCATACAATTGATCCAACAGTCGCAAAAACAAATACGCGATAAAAACTTTGAAGTGTATTATTACAAGTACAAGAATAAAAATAGCGACCAATGGAAAGGCGTTTTATTCGCCTTCGATAAAACCGATAGTACCGTTGTGTGGCCTCAATTTATAGAGCGTTCAGTTACCATCATTCTTGATAAGGACGAGAATGAGATTGAAGAAATGGACAAAGAATTTAAATTGATGGTGGAGGTGAATAGAAGATATTTTCACTTTACAAACGGAGAAAATATCTCAAATTACAATTGGTATTAGCGCATCATGCAGAGCATTTTTATACATAAGCTTTGTCTCTACAACTTCAAAAATTATGAAGAAGTCAACCTGACTTTTGATGCACATGTAATTTGTTTATTGGGAAACAATGGAAGTGGAAAAACCAACTTGCTGGATGCCATTCATTATTTGAGTTTTACTAAAAGTTTTTTCAATCAAATAGATGCTCAAAACATTATGTCCGGTCACGACCAATGTAGTATTTCCGGTGAGTTTGTAAGAGGCGATTTGCCCGAGAATATTTCTTGTGCCATTAGAAAAAATCAAAAGAAAATTGTAAAACGAAACTTTAAAGAATACACCAAACTTTCGGAACATATTGGTCTGTTGCCTGCCGTAATTGTTACGCCTTATGACATCGAGTTGATATGGGAGGGAAGTGAAGGCCGCAGAAGATTTATTGACGCCACAATATCACAATATTCTTCAACCTATCTGAATCAATTGGTGCAATACAATCACATCCTTTTGCAGCGCAATAATTTGTTGAAGACCTTCGCAACACGTGGAGGATTCAGCACTGAGGCCATAGAGCCATGGGACTTTCAGCTTGCGGACAAGGGCCAATATATTTATGAGCAACGCAAGTTGTTCATGGAAGAATTTACTCCAATATTTAAAGAAATATATGAGGTGATAAGCTCCGGAAAAGAAGTGCCAGACCTACAGTATGCAAGTGAATTGAAGGACCAAAATTTTCCGGACATTCTCAAAAGCACCATTGAAAAAGATCGGGTTTTGGAACGTACCACTTCCGGCACGCATAAGGACGATATTGATTTTTTTCTCAATACATTTTCACTTAAAAAATACGCATCCCAAGGTCAGCAGAAGTCCTTCCTGTTCGCTTTAAAGCTAGCGCAATACGTATTGCTTCGCAATCACATTGGCACCAATCCGATTTTGATGCTCGATGATTTGTTTGACAAATTGGACGAGCAACGAGTGCATCAAATATTGCTTTGGTTGAAAGAAAATAAAGTGGGGCAAGTTTTTATTACCGATACACATCCCCATCGCATCCCACTAATGTTAAAAAAAATGGATGTGCAAAATGAAACTTGGAAAGTAGCAGACAGTGCCGTGGAGAAAGAATTAGAAGCCATCAACCACTTGTCTCATTGATAATAAAAACTATACAGCATCTTCGCACCATCAATGTCCAACCGCAAATACACCGATCAAAGTCTCAAGACCATCATTCAAGAAATGCTGAGAAATTCTAACATGGAAAAGAGATATTCGGAGCTAGAGGTGAAACGGTGCTACATGGAAGTGGTAGGCGAAATCATAGCAAAAAAAACCATTGAAGTAAAGGTGCGCAACAAAACGCTAATCATCAGGTTGGATAGTGGCCCGCTCAAAGAAGAACTGGCGCATCAGAAGCGAAAAATTGTGGACTTGGTGAATGAGAAGATGGAAGCAGTGGTGATAGAGGAATTGGAAGTGTGGTAGTTCAGATTGAATCATTCCAAAAAGGAAAGAACTGTGGCTTTGGATGCGGTCGCATTGCAAAGTGAAAAAAAA
>JAYSWI010000108.1:0-7287 GCA_043718125.1 Flavobacteriales bacterium | reverse complement strand
GAAGCAAAAAATTGAATTGTTCACGATTAGCAAATTCCACATCCTCTTCAGCAAAATCCAATTCCAACTCCACCATTGAAGCAAAATGAATAAGCCGTTCGCGCAGTGCATTTATATCCTTAGAAAAACCACCACGCATCTGATGTAGCGCCTGCTTATGCGTATTGGCACTTTCACTTGCAATCAAATCTGCCACCGCCTCTGCTTGGCTTAAGTCCATTTTTCCATTCAAATACGCACGCATGGTGAACTCGCCTGGCTTGGCCAGTTGTGCACCATTGGCAAGTAACAACTCAATTACTTTTTGTTGAATAAAAAGAGAACCATGGCAAGAAATTTCAACCGTGTTTTCACCTGTGTAGCTCTTTGGTGATCTAAAAATAGTAGCAACCACCTCGTCTATTTTTTCATCATTCGCAACTATCCAGCAATGGTTCGCAGTATGTGAATTTTTATGCGAAATTTTCTTAGAAAAAATTTTATCACAAATCGAAAACGCATCCTCTCCACTCACTCTAATCACCGCTATGCCGCCAATTCCCACAGCAGTAGAGAGCGCACAGATTGTATCTTGATGTATCATATTAGTGGCCAAAGATGATTCAATACAAAAAACCAAACAACCAAAGTGGAATGTGCTGATTGTTGCCAATCACCATGTCATCCGATACTACATAACTGTTCTTCACTGTTTTTATCTGCTTCTTGTTTTTGTTGCGCCCTCCTATTTCAAAAGTGTATTTATTGTCCACAAAAAAATCGGAAACAGGACTGGTGTCCACATCATGTTTTGCTGCTGTTTGACAAATAAAAAAAGTTTCGCGTTGGGTGCCAATATTCGGTTTAGTCAGTGTAAGTGCATAAGCAAGATTCGGATTTTCAAGAAAAATTTTGTCAGGCTTCGAAAGCGGCCCCATCGTCTTACCCGCAGCGGCCAAAAGGTGTATCACACCCGCTCTTCGCAAATATTCTAAGTAGAGTAACGCGGTCTCACGATTGGTTTCAATTTTGTGTGCAAGCTCAGTAATATTTGGTTGATAAGGCACGGCCTGAGCGATGAATGCCAGCAATTTTTTCATTTTATGAATTGAATTGTAGGGCACATTTGTTACCGCTGCTATATCCGTTTCTAACACCAACAATATGGTGCGCATCAGTTTGTTGTGATATGACTCAACGCCTTCCTTGAAAAATGGATAGCAACCATGTTCCAAATATTGATTGAAATATTTCAATGGGCTGCCCAATTTTTTATTCAAATCAGTGGCTATCTCGACATGAGATTTAATGATGTCGCCCAACGAAAATTTCGGAAGTTTTTTTCCTTCATCTAGTTCTATATACTCCCGCAGCGATAGTATTGGTAGGTGATAACTAACTGCCCTTCGGCTTAAATCGGCTTCAGCTTTGTATATCTCCAATGCGCTACTTCCAGTAAATATTATTTGCAGGTTGCGGTAAGAATCATAAAGACTTTTTATCTCACGCGACCAACCATTGTATTTGTGTACCTCGTCCAATACAAGCGTCCGATAGCCCAATTGATGGAGGCCTTTGGCTGTTTCAAATAGAGATTTATTCTGAAAGTAGAAATTGTCAAGGCTGATATATGCACTTTTTTTAGGGTCAACGTTGAGCTTCAAATGCTGCAACAGGAGCGTTGTTTTGCCCGTGCCTCTGTGGCCTTGCACGGCTATTAGTCGGTCGCTCCAATTCACATTGGCCACATCAGCACGTTGAAAGACAGTCTCCGTTTCGCCAACAAGATCTGCGGATATTCCAAGTATTTCATTCATCTCTATTTTGATTTATTTATCATGCAATGATATCACAATAGTGTACTTAGTAAACTTAGTTTACCTACTAAATATGTACATTGCATAGTACACTTATCAAAACACGGCTTGTTCTAATTTCGCCACATTAAAATAACAGGATAATAATTATGGGCGTTCTTGTAGGAAAAAATTCGAAAGTGATAGTGCAAGGCTTCACAGGAAGTGAAGGCACATTTCACGCACAGCAGATGATTGAGTTTGGCACTAACGTAGTTGGTGGTGTTACTCCAGGCAAAGGTGGCACAACTCACTTGGACAGACCTGTTTTCAACACTGTGGATCAAGCCGTAAAAGCAAGCGGGGCCAATGTCTCAATCATTTTTGTTCCACCAGCATTTGCGGCTGACGCTATTATGGAAGCTGCTGAGGCGGGCATCAAAGTAATTGTAACTATTACAGAGGGCATACCGGTGGCAGACATGGTCAAAGCCAAAGAATATATTAAGGATAGGGGATGTACACTGATAGGACCAAACTGCCCCGGGGTTATTACCGCAGGAGAAGCCAAAGTTGGCATCATGCCAGGTTTTGTTTTCGTGCCGGGCACTGTAGGCATCGTTTCCAAATCAGGCACATTGACCTACGAAGCAGCCGATCAAATTGCAAAAGCCGGACTTGGTGTAACCACTGCAATAGGCATAGGTGGCGATCCAATCATTGGCACAACCACTCTTGAAGCTATTCAATTACTCATGAATGATCCCGCAACGAAAGGCATAGTGATGATAGGTGAAATAGGAGGTGAATTAGAACCAAAGGCAGCCCAATGGATCAAAGAGAATGGAAATAAAAAACCGGTTGTTGGATTTATTGCTGGCGAAACAGCCCCCAAAGGAAGGACGATGGGACACGCAGGGGCAATAGTTAGTGGTGAAAACGAAAGTGCGGCAGCTAAAAAGAAAATTATGCGAGATTGTGGAATTCATGTGGTAGATTCTCCAGCTTTGATAGGTGCTAAAATGAAAGAAGTACTCGGATAAAACTGTCACATTTGCAGGCACAAAACTTTCTTGTTCATAACCTCGTTTCAGAGCCATATAAAACAAAAGATTGAAAATTGTAGATTTGACCCACCTCAAAGATTAATTGAAATAAAATGAAAAAGAAAAATAATGTCTTTATCCTTTTTGCCTTTGTCATGTTGCTTGCATCAGTTGCGTGTGGCCGCAAGAAGGAATCGTGCGCAGCTTATGATCGGGTGCATACAACGCAATCGAAGTAATATTTGCGCCTGCCTACAAATACGCAAACGAAATAGTTTGAATAATTGCAGGATTTAAACTCTGCGCCACGGGACAAGCACGGGCTGCGGCTTCCAACAATCTTTTTTCACGCTCACCATAATCCATGTTTTGGATTTCAAATTGAATTATTATCTCCCCTACTCGCCTCGGATCTGAGGCCATTATTTTCTCAATTGTAGCTTCTATTTTTCCCAACGCAATTTCCTTTTTTGAAGCGGCAATTCCCATAATTGTAATCATACAACATGCTAGCGAAGTGCATAATAAATCTGTGGGCGAAAAAGCCTCGCCTTTTCCGTTATTATCAATTGGTGCATCAGTAAACACCGCGCTGCCACTGCCCAAGTGAATACTCTTACATCTCAACTCTCCATTGTATTCAACAACCATCATTTTGTTCATCACAAATAATTTTTTGCGCAAATTAGCGGTACAGCAGTGATTGAAAACACACACTTCCGGTGTTCAAATGCAAACCAAATCACGGAAACAAATGTCCAGAATTGATTAAGAATAAAAACCTCCAAAAATTGAAACTGATTTTGTTTCAAAGCAATCTCTTTAGAACTTTGCCTCTTCTTTTTTTGGTTTCACACGTGCTTTTTTCAAAAGTGTTCAAAAGCTTCTAAGGTCGGTTTAATTAGAGTAGTTTGGATTTTACCCAACTACCGCATTGTGGAATTTCATAACCAATTGATCAGAATTTAGTTTGCGATTACATCAGGATATTTCTTTTTAAAAAGCTACGAATGTTCTACTTTTGGACACAACATTGAATAGATTCATTTTCATATCAATCATACTAATAGCGGCTTCTAACGGAGTTGCGCAAAAAGCAGAAACCAATGATGGGCTGCAAGTGCTATATAAAAAAGAAGCCTATGGAGGCATCACCCTGAACATGAATGGTTATGGTGCTTTTTTCACTTATGGCAAGTACAAGGGTGCGTACAAAATAAAATTATATAATGTAGACTTGAACATTGTAAAACATGAAAAAGAAATAAAGTACTTTAATCCCCAAGATCCAAACGCTCGTTCTTTTTTCTATGGCAAACAGAATAATTTTTATACGCTGAGAACTTCTTTAGGGCGAAAAAAAATAGTGACACCAAAGCTTCGCAGCAAGGGTGTTCAAATTGGATACAGTTGGCAAATGGGGCCTTCATTTGGATTTACAAAACCTGTCTATTTAGAAATTATTTATAATACCGAAGAAGCAATAAGTACGGAATATCATCAAGTCGAAAAATTCGATGCTACCAAGCATTACATCAATAATATTTATGGAAGAGCTTCTGGCCTAAGGGGATTTGGCGAATTAAAATTTCATCCCGGAATATTTGGGAAATTCGCTTTCAATTTTGATTACTCAAATGAAAAGCAAGGACTGAAAGGAATTGAAACGGGGCTTGCGATAGATGTTTTCACACACAGAATCCCAATCATGACCCCTGTAATTCTCGAAGATGAAATCAAAAATCCCCGCAATCATCAATTATTCATATCTGCCTATATCAATTTCTTTTTTGGAAACAAATTCGATAAGAAATAGGATTTCAAAAAAAGTGTTGTGGAAGTATTAGAACAAATTGCAAGAACGCCAAAACCGAAATGGCTGCGAGTAAAATTGCCGAGTGGCGAGAACTATAAAAAGGTGCGCGCTTTGGTTGACGAGCACAACCTTCACACCATCTGCGAAAGTGGAAATTGCCCCAATATGGGAGAATGTTGGGGCGAAGGAACTGCCACATTTATGATTTTGGGAAACATCTGCACACGCTCTTGTGGTTTCTGCGCTGTGGTCACTGGCAAGCCAGAATTGGTGGATGAATTCGAGCCTGTTCGTGTTGCGAAATCAATAAAACTAATGGGTGTCAAACATGCTGTAATTACAAGTGTGGACAGAGATGATCTTGCTGATGGTGGGTCCATCGTTTGGAAGCAAACAATTGATGCAATTAGAAGAATAGCCCCAACAACCACAATGGAAACACTCATTCCTGACTTTGCTGGCAAATGGGAAAATCTGCAACGAATAATTGATGCACATCCCAACATCATTTCACACAATTTAGAAACCGTAAGACGGCTTACAAAACAAGTTCGTATTCAAGCCAAATATGATAGAAGCCTTGAATTGTTGTTGCGCCTAAAACAACAAAATATGAAAACAAAAAGTGGGGTCATGCTTGGTCTTGGAGAAAATGAAAATGAAATTTTTGAAACCATTGATGATCTAAGTTCTGTTGGTGTTGACGTCTTGACCCTTGGCCAATATCTTCAACCCACGCCAAAACATTTGCCCGTTAAAGCATTTATTACACCTGAAAAGTTCAATGAATATAAAGCTTTTGCTCTGGCAAGAGGATTCAGGTATGTAGAAAGCGGGCCACTGGTGCGCTCGTCATATCATGCTGAGAAACACATTTTTTAAACCTTGTTAGACGGGTAAAAGAATAAGCAATTGTAGAGGCAATATTCTATTTTGAAAATACCTCATCCTGTTATCTTGCCACCGTTTCCAATGACCTTTTTTTACCGTAATCAAAAAAAATATAGACAATGAAGATTAAAGTTTTACTTGCCTCAACAGCTATTGCACTCATTTCAATTTCAACTTGGTTTGCCTTTTCTGGCGACAAAAAAACAGGTAGCTATGCTCCACGTGAGCAACGCCTCGAAGGCTCCTTTTATGGTTCCATTCCTTTTATGAAAAAAATGAGAGGAAACATCGAAACTGGAGAATTCGAACCAAACGATTACAAGCAAGTGGCCCAAGCCGTTCAAGCACACGAGCGTAATAGTGTGGGCAACAGAGCACTCAATTTAGGTTGGTGGGAAATGGGACCTGACAACGTGGGTGGCAGAACACGCGCAATTCTTGCCGTTGACAACAACTTAATTTTTGCAGGATCAGTAGCTGGCGGTTTGTACAAATCGACCAATGCTGGCAACAATTGGACAAGGGTTGAAAGCCTAGATGCACTTGGAAAAACAATGGCAATAAGTTGCATTGATCAAACAGAAGACGGAACAATATACATAGGAACTGGATGCTCGTTTGAAAGTGGAGGTGGCTCCGGAGAAAGCGCAACTATTGGTGTTGGTTTATACAAATCCAATGATCTTGGTGCCTCTTGGTCTTTAGTGGCTGGCACGAATCCCGCTGCTTTTAATTCAAATGCTGCTTGGGCATTTATTAATGACGTTTGTGCTGACCCAATTGATGCAAATCGAATATGGATAGCTTCTGAAGCAGGTTTTGCATATTATGATGGAGGCGATGAAGTCTTGACAGAGATTACGGCAGCTAATCTCGATGGCATAACTAGTCACGATATTGAATGGGCTGTAGATGGAAGTTATTGTCTGGTAGCGGTGAATGGTGGTAAGATTTTTAAGTCCACAGATAATTTTGATACGGCTATGGAAATGGATGAAGATAATGTTGACGGAAACGCAGAATGGGATATGGGTACTGGCCGTTGTGTAATCGCAATGTCAAAACAAGATCCAAGCAAATGTTACGCATTATTTACAGACGGTAGCGATCTTGAAAGTGGTGATGGTATAGACAATGTCGGTTACAACCAAGGTCTATATTATTCAACAGACAAGGGTGAGAATTGGCATTGCTGCTTTCCTCCAGGGCTTGAATCAACATACTCGGTTTTCGGCACTGGACAAGCTAATTACGACATGGCCATTACTGTCAACCCCGAAAATCCTGACGTTGCATGGATTGCAGGTGTCTCCCTTTGGAAAAGTGGTAGCGGTAATTCCCCTGTGCAGCTAGCGTTTCAATTTGAATTTGGCGGTAGTGAGAGTTATGTTCACTCCGACATTCATACTTTTGAAATTGCCCCAAATGGCGATTGGTACATTGGCTGCGATGGTGGCGTATTCAAAAGCACCGACAATGGTGCAACTTTCAACGCTATGAACAGAGGATACAATGTAACTCAATTTTACAACATAGCACATAGTTCTGGCTATCCTGTAATGGGTGGTGCGCAGGACAACGGTACACAAGTTATTGTTGGGTTGAACAATGGAATTTTAAATCTTGTGACCGACCAACAAGCAGTTGAGTTAATGGGAGGCGATGGTTTTGGTGTTGATATGTCACAAGTTTCTACAGGTCAAGGTTTGTTTTTTGCTTCTTCATATTATGGTTCTGTTGCCAGATTTGACAATACGGG
>JAYSWI010000107.1:0-2501 GCA_043718125.1 Flavobacteriales bacterium | reverse complement strand
GATATTTTATATACATGAATGCAGGAGTGATGAATTTGGATGTGGATGGAAGCATCAATAAAGGAAACCAATCGATGCCTATGACCTACACCAATACGGGCAATCCGACAGGTGATGGATGGAACATGATTGCCAATCCATATCCATGCACCATTGATTGGGATGCTGCAGGTTGGACCAAAACAAATGTGGATAATGCAGTGTATGTATGGAATGCTGCACTTGGTCAATACGCAACTTATATAGCTGGCGTTAGTGCCAATGGAGGGAGCAAGTATGTGCCACATTCGCAATCGTTTTTCGTGAAAGCCAATGCCGCAGCACCAGCACTTTCTTTAACTGAAACATGCAAGGCCGCAGTGCAAGGCACTTTCAAAAGTGTCAAGAACAATGTTGAAATTTTTACCCTAAATATTAGCAACGGATCGCATAGCGATGAAGTAACACTTGCCAAGAATGAAACGGGCACACTCGCTTTTGATGGGCATTGCGATGCCTTTAAATTGAGAAGCCCACTGCAAGAAGTGCCATACCTAGCCTGTATCAGTGATGGTGGCGATGATTTGGCCATCAATGCTTTTGCTACTTTGACGCAGGAAACAGTAATTCCCTTGCGTTTGGAAGTAGGTGTGAGTGGAACATATATGCTCACACAAACTGGTCTGAAATCATTTGCTGCCGCTGCTTGCGTTGTGTTGGAAGATTTGGAAACTGGAGAGTTTTACGCATTAAATCAACATGAAAATATTGCGCTTCAGCTAGAGGCAGGCAACACCACACTGCGCTTTCAATTAAGAATAGGAGCCACTGCTATTGCCAGCATCACCACTGCTGGCTGCCCTGGGTTGGCGCAAGGTTCGGCTACTGTAAGTGTGGATGAAAATGGGCCATACACCATCACATGGATGGATGCAGATGGCGAAAAAATATACACCGCGAGTGGAGTGATGACGACTGACGAAATAACAGAGCTAGGTGCAGGTGTTTATACCATTCAGATAGAAAATAATGGCCTTTGCGGCACCACTGAATCCGAATTTAGTATCAGTAATTCGGAAGAAATAAATGTGACCTCAATCGTGATTCCTGCAACTTGCCAGAACGATGACAATGGAGGAATTATATTAAGCATAAACGGTGGCAATAGCGAATACCAGATAACTTGGAGCAATGGTGAAAGCACAGAGAGTATCGATAATTTGGAGGGTGGAGACTACACTGCTTTTATATCGGATGGCAATGGTTGCAATGCCAGCTTCTCTTACACCGTGCATGTGAAAGGCGATTTGAGCGGTGACTTTGAAACGCAAGAGGAAATATACTTTCTGCATAACGGAGTGGCCGAAGTGAACTTCTATAATACCAGTGAAAATGCAACAGATTATGTTTGGATGTTCGGTGATGGCACCATCAATAGTGAGGAAGAAAATCCTTTGCACTTATATAACGCAAAGGGAATTTATACAGCCACCCTTTTGTCGAGCAATGAGGATTGCGAAGCATACACAACCAAAACAATACGCATCGTGAATCCGACAGCACAGGGTACTGATTTCACCTCCTCTATCATTGGTAGATTGACAGATGAAGGCGTGCAACTGATGTTCTTTTTTGACCAATCGCACCGCATAAGAATAAATGCATACAATGTGCTTGGCCAACAGTTGATAGAGCCAATAGTAAATACATACACCCGCGAGACTATTGTCTTTAGCGACAGGCGCTATGCGGCCAATTCTATTATTGAAGTCACTGATCTTGACACAGGAGAAAGAGCAATCATAAAGATGGGTCAATAGTAGATACAGGAGTTATTGCTTATAG
Organism: Flavobacteriales bacterium; assembly: GCA_043718125.1. Lineage (GTDB taxonomy): Bacteria > Bacteroidota > Bacteroidia > Flavobacteriales_D > Sanyastnellaceae > JANNVZ01. The sequence continues at coordinate 677 of JAYSWI010000107.1, read as the reverse complement.
AAATAAAACAGAGTTTGATCAGAAATATCAAAAAATAAAGACACAAAAAATGGCTACCTTTTGGTAGCCATTTCAGTTCAGCAGCAGAAGATTTTTCTATGCACCAATAAGCTGCATTTTCTTCTTTATGTCTTCTATTTCTTTTTGGGCCGATTTTATTTTTTTCTCGATGTCACCACGTAGTGCTTCTGCTCCTTTTCCGGTGAAAATGCCCATGTTGTTTTCATATTGTTTTATGTCTTGTTTTAATTGTTCAATTTTATCCAGCATTGAGTTTTTTTCTTTCTTCAATTTGAAATCGCCATCATGACTGGATTTGATATTGGACAATCTTGAACGGAACGACTCCATTTCGTGGTGTTCGCGCTTTGCATTGATGCTTCCGTATTTTACATCCAGCAGTTGGTTGTACTTATCCATAACTGCTTTCAATTTGTCTTTGGGAACAAAGCCGATGGTGTGCCATTTATCACTAAATGCTTTAAGTAAACTTAAGTCTGTGCCTGTGTTTCCTGTCAGTTCCATTGACTCAAGTTCTGCAAGCAAGTCTGCTTTCAGTTTATAGTTTTCATCTTGCTGTGCATTTTGTGCATTGAAAACTTCATTTCGTTTCTTAAAGAAATGATCGCAATAAGAACGAAATTTTTGCCACAACTTTTGTTCATCTTTTTGGTCTG
>JAYSWI010000106.1:0-2511 GCA_043718125.1 Flavobacteriales bacterium | reverse complement strand
CATTTCTCTCCTTCGGGAGAGAATACAAGTGAGGCGATAAGCAACAACGGACTATTTATTAATTAGAAATGGTATTATCTCCTTTTTGGAGTGCTGCAAAAGGAGAGCACGCAAGCAAGGCGATTAGAAACATTGGGGTATAGATAAATTGCAATTGGTATTTGAATCTTCAATTGTTTATTCTTAACGATATTTAAACAACTTAATTCATGCACAACACTTCAATAGGCAAAATGGACAAACTGATAGTTCATTATGTAGGAAATAAAAACAATGGCGATGGTGTTCGCTTATCAACTGTGGAAACAGATTTTGAAAAAATTCAAGATCATTTTTCCCAACTGGTAAATAACAATTTCAACTTTGAAGAACTATTCTCATTTCACTTTTTGCCTAAAGTGGAGCTCAATCCTGTATATCAATTTGTAAAAGAAATTTTTGAAACCCAATCTTCTTTTGTTGAGCAAACACAAAATGCCGCAAGGATTTTATACGACAAAAGCACCCATCCTAAAATCAAAGGAGGCGAATTGCAGGTGGCCTATTTCGTAGGTTGTGTCATCAATGGAAAAACTGTGGATGCCATCGGATTTTTTAAGTCAGAAAACAAAGAAACATTTCTCAAAGTGCTGACTACAAAAGATGGTTTTGATTTGGAAAGCGAATCAGGAATTGCAGTCAGAAAGCTGGACAAGGGTTGCTTAATATTCAATACAAAAGAGGAGCAAGGTTATTTAGTTTCGGTAGTGGACAATACCAATCGGGGCGAAGAGGCCCAATATTGGAAAGATGAATTCCTGGGCGTGCGGCCAATTGCCAACGAGTTCCACCAGACCAATGAATTTTTGGGCATAGCAAAAACTTTTGTAACCAAGCAACTGTCGGAAGATTTTGAAGTAAGCAAAGCAGACCAAATTGATTTGCTGAACCGGTCTGTAGCGTATTTCAAAACACACGAAAGTTTTGACAAACAAGAATTTGAAAAAGAAGTTTTTCAAGATGAAGGAATAATAAAATCATTCAGAAACTTTGACGACAACTTTCGAGAAGAAAACGATATGGAACCCACTGTCAATTTTGATATTTCACCAGAAGCGGTAAAAAAGCAAGCAAGAGTTTTCAAAAGCGTTTTGAAGTTGGACAAGAACTTTCACATCTACATACACGGCAACCGCGAGTTGATAGAGCAAGGAGTGGAGAAAGATGGAAGGAAGTTCTACAAAATTTATTTCAACGAGGAGAAATAAATGTACCTGATGTGACAGTGTATTTTGGTTTACGATAGCTTCATGGGTACTTCTAACAAGAGTATGCGCATATCGGTCTTTGGGGTAATAGTCAATTGGGTCACGTTCCATATTCCAAGGGCATCGCGTTTGCCCAATTCTTGATCAGCTATGGTGGCCTCACCATCAATGATGAAAGCATAAACACCGTTGTTGGCAGCGTCCTTCAACGTATATGTAGTGGTAATATCCTTTTCCAAAGTGCCTATATGAAACCAAGCGTTTTGATGTATCCACACACCGTCATCGTCCGCATTGGGCGATAATATTTGATTGAGTTTGTTCTTCTCTTCTGGCTTCAAAGTAATCTGATCATACCGTGGAGTGACATTAGCAGCATTTGGAAAAACCCAAATTTGCATCAGTTTCAGTTCCTCATCCTTGAGGTGATTGAACTCGCTGTGCGAAATGCCCGTGCCGGCACTCATCACTTGCACTTCGCCAGCGCTGATGGAGCCTGCGTTGCCCATGCTGTCCTTGTGTTCTATGCTTCCTTGGAGCGGTATGGTGATTATCTCCATGTTGTCGTGTGGGTGTGTGCCGAAGCCTTGGCCACCGGCTATCACATCATCGTTTAGCACACGCAGCACACCAAAATTCATACGCTCCGGATTGTAGTAATTAGAAAACGAAAAGGAATAATTCGCTTTAAGCCAACCATAATCGGCCTTGCCTCTTGTGTCTGCTTTGTGTATTATCATATTATTTGTTATCATAGTTTTTGGATTTGGAAGATGGTTAAAGCCTACTTGCTTAGTGGCATCAATGGGTTTCAATTCGTCAATATTGTTGTGGACTATGGCAGCGGCAACCGCAGAGGTGGCAAGCACTCCGGCACCTACCATTCCTTTTTTCAGAAAATCTTTTCTGTCCATTTTTTCTTGTGTTTGATTTTTCAAATGTGTGTACTTGACGTACTAATTTTTGTTGATGACAGTCAACGCATTTGTAATGCAGTATCTGCTTCTTATTATCCTCGGATGCTTTCTTCTTTTAGAATGAGTATGTTGCTTTTTAACCCACATTGAGCAATCTAAAGTCGAAGTATCATCTGTTGCTGGATTTGGTGCGTGATCAGTTTTGGTTTGTGTACTACAGATTTTATTTTTGCTCCGAAGGAGCACCTTGTTTGTAGAATAACTAAAACCATATTGTTTAGCTCCGTAGGAGCGACCTGTTTGTGGCGGTTTATTCAATCCATTCAAATAAATATTTTTCATCATTG
>JAYSWI010000105.1:0-7353 GCA_043718125.1 Flavobacteriales bacterium | reverse complement strand
TTGAAAGCCGACACCGATGGGCCTACCATCATCTTTTATACAGCATTGATTAACACAATTCAAGTTAATCATTCACAGCACACCGTAGCGAAGATTGGTCTAAAACAGATACCGATACGGTATAAACACAAGCCTTCAATTCATGTTACTGGCATTTCTAACCATTGCAATGAAAAGATTATGAACAGGTTCTATGGAGAGGGAGTAGTGTACCTTGGCATTTCGTTATTCGATATTCATTCCTTGGTTATTGGATATTGAAAATTGAGCGTTGGATATTCTTCTTTCTTCTTTTGGTATTTCGATAATTACCTCACCCCAGCCTTCTCCAAAGGAGAGGGAGTAGTGTACCTTGGCATTTCGTTATTCGATTTTCAACCATTCAAATGACCACGGTTTTCATTTGGCTGTCCTCCTACCAATCGGCCAACAAGACTTCCAAATTTTCGCCCGGCAATAAATGATGTGCCATGAGTCCGGCTTTCTCGGCACCGTCCACATGCTGTTTGCTGTCGTCTATAAATAGTGTTTCGGAAGGCACCAAATCATTCCATCTGCAAACTTCAAGAAATGTATCTGCATGTGGTTTTTTTATGCCTATGCTGTTGGAATAATAAATTTTTTCGAAGGCATTTTGAAAATGTTCAAGACCTATTTTATCGTCAATCATCTCTTCAAATTCGGCCACGTGAATTGCGTTCGTATTGCTCAAGAGGAATGTACGGTAGCCTTTGTTGCGCAGCCTTCTCACAAGTTCTACTCGCCCCGGCCAAATGCCTATCAAGATACAATTCCATGCGTGGCTTACATCCAACATGGTGGCTTCGGGCACAAGCGAATGAAGATACTTGAAAAAGTTCTCGTTAGAAATTTTGCCAGTTTCGAGCATATCGAACATATCGTTCTGAACGGCCTGCGTATATACGCTTGCGAAGTTGGCGTAACCCAATTCGGCAAATGCTTTTATGGGCAAGTTATAGTCTATTTCGAACAAGACACCACCAAAATCAAAAATGATATTCTTGATGCCACCAGATTGAATCATAAATTAAAATTGAAATTAGAAGTGCTTTATCCAAGCATGAGCTTCATCGGTTGAAATGATGTTTTGAAGCGCGTTGTTCGCTTCACTTTCCGTGTCGTAAACGCCATAAGCGACTAATGTCATTCCATTTTTTACACCTGCAAATTGGGCTTGGAAACCATCAGCCTTAAGTCTTTTCAAAAACCTATTTGCATTAGATTTTATTTTGAATGCGCCTCCAATTACAGCGTGTTTACCGATCATCGCATTTGCGTTCTCTGTTACGATTGCTTCATTTTTATGCAAGGGTTTTGTTGCCGCAACTTCCATTTGGCTGCCTGCATTGTTGCCATCTAATGCTGTTGGTTCTTCAATTTTTATATCGTCTCTGCTCGGTATTTTTTCCTCTTCCTCAAAGGGTGCAATAGAGATTGCACTTGTTTCTTCACGCTGTGTGTAGTTTGCTATCACCTTTACGGATTGAAAAGGATTGAAAGAAGCCAGACTAAAATCCGCACTGGAATTCATTTGGTTGCGAATAAGCAAGCCGCAACCCAAGAGCAACGGAAGGGCAGCCGCAACGGCCACTTTCCATATTTTTCTCTTGCCTGCTCTATTGGTTTCAAGCGGTATGATGGGTGTTTCTGACATTGCTTTTTCCTCCTTTACATATTTCAATTGCACTGACGATAAACCATAAGAACTCAAAAGAAAATTTTCTGTTTCGTCAGGTATAAATTGTAGTTGTCCAGATTTATCTTTGAAGAAGACACCAATTTTTTCCCACACCAAACGGCCATCGTTGTTCAAGGTGTCTTTGTATGATGCAACTACTGCGTCCAATTTGTCCAATGCTGCGGCATAACCAATGCCCATGATGAATGCAATATGGTTTGCCAGCAAGCCATCGTTCGCCTTTAAGTTTTTGTTGAAGCCCACGTGCTTCGATGGCGGAAGGATGACATGTGTGTTTCCATTGAGCCGCGAAGTGCGGTAATTGGCCACCAAGCCGCCAAAACCCGGCACCACCACACAATCATGTGCATACAATAAATCGGCAATAAAAGCTTCCAAACGCATGGTGCGAAAATAGGTAGTGGCTTGAAATATTTGGCAACGTGATTACCAATCTGGGTGCATCAATACTTCGGCTATAAAATCAACTTCTATTGCCTATTCTGGGATAATGGCAAACAACTCAAAAGAATTTACGCTACCACTATTTCAATGCCTGCTGCCAATAGCGAACGCCTACTTTTGCGCCCCAAATTTTTGAGGCGGTAAAAGAGGAAAAAAAAGCATGAAGAATATAAGAAATTTTTGTATCATAGCACACATCGACCATGGTAAAAGCACCCTGGCTGACCGTTTGCTGCAAGTGACCAAAACCATTGACGACCGCAAACTGGTTGCCCAAACTTTGGACGACATGGATCTGGAACGCGAAAAAGGCATTACCATAAAAGCCCATGCCATTCAGATGCTACACGAGCACAATGGCGAAAAAATGGTGCTCAATCTTATAGACACCCCCGGCCACGTTGATTTCAGCTACGAGGTGTCGCGCAGTATAGCTGCGTGTGAAGGCGCACTCCTTATAGTGGATGCCACACAGGGCATACAAGCCCAAACCATCAGCAATTTGTACCTCGCATTGGGCCACGACCTCACCATCATTCCGGTGTTGAATAAACTCGATTTGATAAATGCAGAACCAGAGTTAGTAAAAGACCAAATAGTAGATCTCATAGGCTGCGAGCGCGAAGAAATAATACACGCAAGCGGCAAAACCGGTCAGGGTATTGATGAAATATTGGCCGCAATTTGCGAACGCATACCAGCCCCAAAAGGCGATGAAAGCGCTCCTTTGCAAGCCATGATTTTCGATTCGGTTTACAACTCCTTTCGCGGCATCATCGCTTACTACCGCATTCAGAATGGAGTGATTAAGAAAGGAGATAAAGTAAAATTTCTGGCCACAGAAACCGTGTATGAAGCAGATGAAGTAGGCATCATGGGCATGACCCTGCAACCACGCAAGGAGGTAAAAGCGGGCGACATTGGCTACATCATCAGCGGCATAAAATCGGCCAAGGAGGTGAAAGTGGGCGATACCCTTACGCACTTCGACAGGCCCTGCACCGACCGAGTGCGCGGTTTCGAGGAAGTAAAACCAATGGTATTCGCAGGCCTTTATCCGGTGGATACCGATGACTACGAGGACCTGCGTGCCAGCATGGAAAAATTGCAACTCAATGACGCCTCACTGGTGTTTGAACCAGAAAGTAGCCAAGCACTGGGCTTCGGTTTCCGATGTGGATTTCTTGGAATGTTGCACATGGAAATAATACAAGAAAGGTTGGAGCGCGAGTTCAACATGACGGTGATCACCACTGTGCCCAACGTTAGCTATGTGGCACACCTCACCAAAGGCGAAGTGATTGAAATACACAATCCCAGCGAGCTGCCCGACCCCAACAAATTGGACTTTGTGGAAGAGCCATACATCAAGGCACAAATAATCACCAAGAGCGAATACACCGGTGCTGTGATGACCATGTGTATTGAGAAAAGAGGCATGTTACAAAATCAACATTACCTCACCGCAGACCGTGTAGAACTCACTTTCGAAATGCCACTGGCCGAAATTGTATTTGATTTCTACGATCGACTAAAAACGATTTCAAAAGGATATGCTTCCTTCGACTATCACCCGGTGGGAATGAAAGAAAGCAACTTAGTAAAAATGGACATCCTGCTCAATGGCGAACAAGTGGACGCCCTGTCGGCACTCATCCACAAGGACCATGCTTTCGATTTGGGCAAAAGAATATGCATCAAACTAAAAGAACTTATTCCGCGCCAACAATTCGAAATTGCGCTGCAAGCAAGCATTGGTGCAAAAATTATAGCCCGCGAAACCATCAGCGCTTTGCGTAAAGACGTTACTGCAAAATGTTATGGTGGTGACATTTCGCGCAAGCGCAAACTGCTTGAAAAACAAAAGGAAGGCAAGAAAAGAATGCGACAAGTGGGAAGTGTAGAGGTGCCACAAGAAGCGTTTCTTGCGGTGTTGAAGCTGTAGTGCGATTGCAGCAAATTATATATGCTAAAATAAAAGAGGTGGACTTGCTATTGCGCCCTTATGATGGGTCAATGGAGCAGCGTTCTTAATTGGATTTTCACAGTTTGTCAATCTCTTCTTTTGTAAATCCAGTTAGCTTATACCATTTGAAATTATGAAATAGGCCAGCCATTTTCCCTCCAAGAAATTTGCCGCTTCTCTTCTCCCAAAAAAGGTTTGCCGCATTCCTTCTCCCACAGGAGAAGGTGGCCTTCTGGCAAAAGCCAGAAGGCCAGATGAGGTGAGAAGATACCGCAGGCAGATGAGGTAGAGAGAACGCAAGTGAGGTATAAAGCAGATCGGACTAATTCATAATTTCAAATGGTATTATTTCTCAAAATTATGCTTCAATACTAAACTTTTTTGTAGCTTTTGTTTGCTTTATCTCAGACGATTATCAAAGTTGAGGGCAATTGGTCTTGCCCCAAAGACCTTAAAAAAAACCACCCTTCCGTTGGGCAGAAGGGAGGCAATTTCAAAATGATATATTTCTGTTCGAGTTTGTTAATCTACATTGTCATGCAAGAAAGGATTGTTTCCCAATTCAATTTTTTTGTTGCCGTTTTCATCTGTCGATTCGTTGAGCGAATAGCGCGATATGTTGCTTTCAGAACTGTGTGGAGAAGCGTCCAATGAAATTTTCTTGCGGGTATATGCCGGCTCACTTTCCAACTCACTCAATCCACTAGGTGTTTTTAGTTTTATAGTAAATTCACGAATACGCATTTCACGCTCCTTGTTGCGCGACACAAGTTCTAACCGCGAAGGTCTATCGCTCAACACTTCTTGGGGTTTTAATTTAAGGGCATCCGTTACATCACTTTTGGCACTTGCCTCTGCCACCATTTCATTCAGGTCGGTGCCCAAAAGGTGCGTCACAGGCTGATCTACTGGGCCAACAATACTTTGCTCAATGTGTTTCATCGAAGAAATTTCCGGCAGCAATGCCTCTTCCTTATTGAGGACTGCAGTGTCTTCCACTATTTCATTTTTTACCTCAAACTCCACTTCGAACAACGGTGTTTCCAATGTTTTCAAGAATGGTTCTTCAGCATTTTCTTTTATTTCATTGCTCTCATCGTGCAATTCAGTGGTTGGTTTTTCAACCTTGGCAGTTATCTCCTTTGCGCCTTCGGTTTCAAGCCACATTTTCTTAGGTTCTTGCTCTGGCATTGGCAGTAGGCTTTCTACACTTTTAGCCTGGAAGCCCGTAGCTATTACCGTCACGCACACATCATCGCCAAGGGTCAGGTCTTGGCCATAGCCCCAAATAACCTCAGCTCCCATGCCTGCTTGTTCTTGTATGTAATCTGTTATTTCGCTAATCTCGTCCATGAGCACTTCCTCATTTCCATAAGTGATATTGAGCAAAATGAAATTGGCACCGGTGATGTCATTGTCGTTCAACAGTGGGGACTCCAAAGCTGTAAGCACTGCGCGTTTTGCACGGCCTTCACCGCTGCTGCGACCAGAACCCATGATGGCCACACCGCTATTTTTCATCACCGTTTTTACATCATTCATGTCCACGTTTACGGTGCCTACAAGTGTTATCACCTCTGCTATTCCTTTAGCAGCAGTGCACAGTACTTCGTCAGCATGGCCAAAGGCTTGTTTCAGGGTAAGGTTGCCAAAAAGCTCGCGCAATTTGTCGTTGCGAATCACGAGCAATGTGTCTACACTGTCTCGCATTTCTTTCAAGCCAAAATCTGCTTGCTGCGACCGCTTGCGACCTTCAAACATGAATGGAATGGTAACAATACCCACTGTAAGGATTCCCATTTCTTTTGCCGCTCGTGCTATAACTGGTGCAGCTCCGGTGCCGGTACCACCACCCATACCCGCAGTGATGAAGACCATGTTCGTATTGGTCGAAAGTATTTCTTTCACCTCCTCCAAACTTTCTATTGCAGCATTGCGGCCTACTTCGGGTATTGCGCCTGCACCTCTTCCTTCTGTAAGTGTATTGCCTAGTTGCACCTTTATAGGCACAGGACTTTTATCCAGCGATTGTGCATCGGTGTTGCAGACTATGAAGTCCACACCTTGTATGCCTTGCTCGAACATGTAATTGACAGCATTGCTGCCACCTCCGCCTACACCTATCACTTTTATCATTGAAGAAGTGTTGGCAGGCAAATCGAATTTTAATGAGTTATCCATTTTGGTTGATATGGTTTTGAATGTTGAAACACGGCACAATTAGGCTGCTGCTGTGGTATCAATTATTGTTCGACTAATAAATGTATTTTCAAACCAACCCTGCAATGTGAGTTTTCAAAAAAGTAAACGGGTAGGTGTTAGTAAAGGATTGGCAAATTGATATTGCCAATGTGTTCATTAAAGAATCAGACTTGAAGAATGTTCGAAACGTTTTTGCAGACTTTCTTATGGTCAATCAATGACCTAAAACAATTCTGCCAGCAGTATTTTATCCTTTTTGCTGATGCAAAATATCCGTTTGTTGGCGAGTGCTGAAAGACTACCTTGAAATCAATTTGAAGGATCCTACTGGATAAAAGTGACGCTATCTCAGACTATGCAAATGATTTTCAGAAAGTGTCAGAGTCCTGTTTTATAGCAGTCCTAATAATTGCAAAGTGTAGTTTTGTACTAAAGAAAAGCAACATCATTTTACCTTCACTTTAGTCATCAATATTTTAGTTCTAAACAAATACTCAAGTCCAGCATGAAAATAAATAAAGGCATAACCATGGCGTTTGTAGCAGTTGTGGCGGTTGGGATATTGTGTAGCGTTGTTGCCTTCATAGTGGACCATTTTATAGGCGTTCTTGTGACAGGTTTTTTTTTGGGTGCTATTTTTTTGACCTATAGAAAACACATTCTACCTTCTCTTGATCAAGCAAGAATTCTGCGGACAGGCATAAAGGCTATAGGCACTATTCTTTCCATTTCAGAAACCACTACTTGGATAAATAATGCCCCCGTATTGAAAATTGAAATGGAAGTAAACACTGATGGTAAACCCAAGTACATCACTCAAGTGTTGGTTGCTGTGTCCTATTTTGACACATCAACGCTATTGGTCGGAAAGCAAGTTGAAATAGTTGTGGACCCAAAAAACTCGATGACGGTGCAGATTATACCAATGTGATTTTTTTAGGCAAGAAAATCGAATCATACAGTCGCAAATCAATAAGAATACATCTGTTTTGTTCTCAAACAAGGAGCGGAGTTTTGGAAA
>JAYSWI010000104.1:0-7366 GCA_043718125.1 Flavobacteriales bacterium | reverse complement strand
TAAAATTCTGCACCGCTAGCGGTTCTGTGTAAATCAAGAAAACCTGTGCGCTCGGCTTCAATGCGATCCACAGGCATCTCGCCCCAGTTATATCCAACTCCACTGTTATATCCGGTGCCTCTGTCTGTCCATGTGGCCGACTCATTGCTCAACATCCATGCGGCATGAACAACGCCATCATCACCAACAATTATTCTATCATAAGCACTGTTGTTACTTTGATTATCATAGTTGGTAAATCCAATAACTTGTTGCCACATCGGCATATTCTTTTCCATAGTATGGAAGGGAAGAATAGCGGATTGCTTGATTCCCTTTTCTTTTGTACTAACTGATTGTGGCATTGAGGGCATGTCCTCTCTACTCAGTTGGATACTTAACGGTGAGTTAGGACTTTGAGGTCTTGGCATTTGTTGACCATGCACCGCATTGACCAAAAATGCTAATGCAAATACTACGTAAAATTTTTTCATGTGATTTTTTTGATGATTAAGATTGTTAAGAATGTTGCAATAATAAAAATAGGTATGCGAATTTCAGCGTACAAATTTTAACATGTTTGCAATCGTCATGTTTTACAATTGACATTTTCTTTCCCCCCAAAACAAAAACATGCAAGCAGAAATTATCTCCATTGGCGATGAGCTTCTAATAGGCCAAACCGTTAATACCAATAGCAGTTGGCTGGGTGAGAAAATGAATAATATTGGAATTCGAATTCATCGCTCCACTTCTATTGCAGATGATAGAATGGAAATATTGGCAGCCCTTCAAGAGGCCTCTGCGCGATCACAGCTTATATTGATAACAGGTGGACTAGGCCCAACCAAAGACGACATCACTAAACACACATTGTGCGAATATTTCGACACCGATCTAGTGATGAATAAAGAAGCATTGTTGCGCATCACCAATTTTTTCGTAGCCTGTGGGGTAGCCATGTTGGAAATAAATGAAAGGCAAGCAGAGCTTCCTAGAAACTGCACAGTTATTCAGAATATGATGGGCACCGCTTGTGCGATGTGGTTTGAGCGCGACAGTGTGATTTATGTTGCCATGCCTGGTGTGCCTTATGAGATGATAGCAATGATGGAGCAAGAAATTATTCCCAAAATTGTTCAACACTTCGAACGCCCCAAAATATTTCATCGCACCATCCTCACCATGGGCATTGGAGAATCCTTTTTATCGAAGAAAATTCAGAACTGGGAATCTTCCCTTGAATTAGAAAATGTCAAACTCGCATACTTGCCTTCACCAGGTGCGGTCAAGTTGCGCATGAGTTATTATCAAAATCAATCGCATGAAATTATTTCCAATTTTTTTGAACAGAAAGAGAAAGAACTAAACGGTCTAATAGAAGAATATATATATGGCTATGACAAAGAGACGATAGAAAGCAACATCGGAAAATTACTCATCGCAGCGAAACAATCTTTGTCGGTAGCAGAGAGTTGCACGGGCGGTTTCCTTTCACACTTAATTACCAGCGTTGCAGGAAGCAGTCAATATTTCAAAGGAGGAATAATCAGTTATCACAATGATGTAAAAACCGCACAACTAAATGTATCACCATCATTGGTTGAAACGCATGGAGTGGTGAGTGAAGAAGTAGCAGAGGCAATGGCCAAAGGAGTAAAAATGAAATTATCAACCGATTGGGCTTTGGCGTCAACAGGCGTTGCTGGCCCTGATGGCGGAACAGAAACATCACCCGTTGGAACTGTGTGGATTGCGGTTGCAGGCCCAAATCGGGTGATTGCAAAATGCTTCAACCTAGGCGCACACAGGGAAAGGACAATAATGATAGCGTCCAACTACGCCTTGAATTTGTTGCGAAAAGAAATTTTATCACAAGTGGTTGGATCGGTATGAAGATTTGTTTTCTTTGCGCCCCCGAAAATTTTAAGGGAATAAAAAATAATTGTCATGGCAAGAGTTTGTGAAATAACAGGTAAGAGAACAATCAGTGGACATCGCGTGTCTCACTCCAATATCAAAACAAAGCGTAAGTTCTATCCAAACTTGCAATACAAAAAATTCTGGAACGAAGAAACCAAGACATGGATCGAGTTGCGCGTTACTGCCAACGGAATGCGCACTATCAATAAAATAGGTCTTGCTACAGCGTTGAAGCGCGCAAAAGCAAATGGCTTTACAAAATAAGTTTTTCATAAAGCGATTAGAAAATATATGAAGCACTGCACCCAGCGGTGCTTCTTTTTTGATAGTCCGAAACTAAAACAACAACAAGGCAGTAATAGGCGTCCGTCTATATTTGCCGCCCTATAAAAAAAGATTAGCCCTCACCAATTTATTACTATTCATGCGGAATAAATCAATCTTGTGGATTTTCGTAATCCTACTCACACTTATCGTTGTTTACACCCTTTCCTATGGCTTCATGGCGAAACGCTACGAAGGCCAAATTTTAAAACAAACGGCTGATTCCCTTTTCAATGGCGACATTGAAATGGCGAAATCTGATTCAACTGGTATCGCACTTTACAAAAAATTGCTGCGAGATAGCACCGATGCTCAGGCTTACCCTGTATTTGGCACCACCTATAAGCAACTTTTGGACAAGCAGCTCAACCTTGGCCTTGACCTAAAAGGTGGGATGAGTGTGACACTCGAAGTGGACATTTCTCAATTGCTAATTGCGCTTAGCGATAACAATGCAAACGCCATTTTCAGAAAAAGTATTGAGGATGCAAAAGCTGCTCAAAGAAACAGCACATCACCTTATGTAAAACTTTTTGCGCAAGCATGGAAAACCAACAATAGCGGTGGAGTAGAGCTTTGGCGCATTTTCGACACTATTGAAAACAAAGGGAAATTCCCAGTGAAGGCCAGTGACGATGATGTATTGAAGATTCTTGAAAAAGAAGCTGAAGATGCAATCAATAACACTGAAAATATTATCAAAAAACGTATTGACCAATTTGGCGTAACTCAGCCAACGGTTCAAAAGCAAATGTTGACTGGTAGAATTGTAGTTGAACTACCCGGAGTGAATGACCAAGAACGTGTGCGCAAACAGCTCAAAGCGACTGCCAATCTTGAGTTTTGGGATACCTATCGCACTGACGAAGCTGCCCAAAAAATAATTGACCTCTACACCACACTTGGAAAAACGCTAGCCCCAGATTTGTACTCGCAAGATCCCAATCGTCCAAGATTAGACTCCTTAATGGGTGTTGCGCTGCAAGTTCCTGATATAACTGATTTGCAAAAAGACTCTATACGTTTGGTTTATCGCGATACTACTGTTATAGCTGATAGCCTTCTTTCAGAAAAAGACCTTTCAAGGAAATATCCACTTCGCAAATTGAGTCCTAATTTCCAAAGAGGACAGTCCGTTTTAGGATATGCACTTGCTAGTGACATGGATGAGATCAACAAGTACTTGGCTTTGCCGGCAGCAAAAGCGGCTTTGCCTGCTGATATGCGTTTGGTATGGTCAGCAAAACCAATCAGCAATACACTTCAACTTTATGGTCTAAAAGATCCTGAAAACGATGGCAAAGCAGAATTGGATGGCAAACATATTACAGACGCATACAAAACATTCGATCCAATAAATGGCGATGTGCAAGTGGCCATGAACATGGACATTGAAGGTGCACAAATATGGAGAAAGATGACTGCGAAAAATGCCGCAGATAATCAACGCCCAATCGCAATCGTGATGGACAACAGGGTCTATTCAGCTCCTGGTCCACGTGAAGAAATATCAGGCGGCAGTTCAGTGATCACTTTTGGATCGGCCAATGGTGGAACACAATTACAGACTGAAGCTGACGACCTTGCTGGTCTTTTGAAAGCTGGATCTTTGCCAGCACCTTCCAACATCATTGATGAAAACACGGTCGGCCCATCTTTGGGAGAAAAAAATATTAAAGCTGGTTTGCTTTCTTTCTTGATTGCCTTCGTGGTGATTTTGATATACATGATATTTTATTACGCATGGGCAGGATGGGCTGCCAACGTTGCGTTGATAGCAAACCTATTCTTCTTGATTGGCGCATTGGTATCGTTGCACGGTTCACTCACCTTGCCAGGTATAGCTGGTATAGTGCTCACCATGGGCACCGCTGTGGATGCCAACGTACTTATCTATGAGCGTGTAAAAGAAGAATTGCGATTGGGTAAAGGAACGTCACAGGCATTGAAGGATGGATTCTTGAAAGCAATTAGTGCTATCATTGATGGAAACGTGTCTATATTTATTACAGGTGTCGTATTGGCAATTGTTGGTACAGGCCCAATCAAAGGTTTTGCGACCACTTTGCTCATTGGTATTTTCACTACGCTTTTCAGTTCACTTCTTATTTCTCGTTTGATTCTTTACCGCAGACTTGAGCAGAAAAAACCAATTACATTCTACAGTTCCATCACTAAGAATTGGTTCACTAAAATGAATTTCGATTTTGTGAAAAGACGCAAACTTTTTTATTTCATTTCTATCGCAATAATTGCCGCAGGTATTGGCTCTTGGATTTTCAGAGGGTTTAATATGGGTGTTGACTTTGCTGGTGGCACATCAGCAAAGGTTTCTTTCGCTCAAGTGGTTGAAGTAGATGCGGTTCGTGATGCTCTTGGGAATTCGTTAGTTGAAGCTGACGGACAAAAGGCTTCAGTGCTTGTGCAAAATATTGGTAACAGCGGCAAAGAATATAAAGTGACCACCAACTACCTCATCAATAGCGATGTTGAGGATGTTGAAAACAAAGTGAGCAGCAAATTAGGTGAGGCATTCACTTCGCTTGGCGGTGGATACATCATTGATTCCTCTGTGAAAGTGGACGCTACCATGAGTGATGACTTCCGCAAAGAGGCTTTTTGGGCCGCAGTGTTTTCATTGCTTTTAGTCGGTACTTACATTCTCATTCGTTTCCGCAAATGGGACTTCGCACTTGGCGCATCTATCGCCTTATTGCACGATGCGTTGGTGGTTATTGCGGCATTCACATTGTTGAATGGTGTATTGCCTTTCTCACTTGAAATAAATCAAAACTTTATTGGTGCGATACTGACAGTAATTGGTTTCTCCATCAATGACACCGTTGTGATCTTCGACCGTATTCGCGAATACTTCAAGACACGCAAGAATGCGCCACTTGAAAGCACCATCAACGATGCACTGAATAGCACCTTGGGCCGCTCTATCAATACTTCCATGACAGTATTGTTGACTTTGCTTGTGATGTTTTTCTTCGGTAGTGATGACATTCGCGGGTTCTGCTTCGCAATGATTATTGGTGTAATATCCGGTGTTTATTCAACACTATTTATCGCAACACCTATAGTTGTGGATATGCGCAAACTGTTTGGAACAAAAGAAGAAAAAGGATTGGAAGTGAATAAGGAAAACTTGAAAGCAGCCACTGTTTGACATTACAAATAATAGAAATAAAAACCCTGATACATAAGTGTCAGGGTTTTTTGTTTCTGTGCAATTTTTTATGCTTTGTCGTAAAAAGATTGGAACAAAAAACTACGCTTCATAATGCGCTGCTTACTTTCGGCCACATGTCAATAAAGCACTTTCAAAAAACATTTTTCATTGTCACACTGCTTGTCATCGGATGCGCCTCATTACCCGCTGTAACAGACAAGGCTCAGTCAGACATAGAAAATTTACGCCAGCCAAAACTCATCATAGGAATCACTATTGACCAGATGCGATATGATTATATCGAACGCTATTGGAACGACTACGGCAATGCAGGTTTCAAAAGATTATTGGGCGAGGGTTATTTCTGCCGCAACATGCAATACAACTACATGCCCACTTACACAGGGCCGGGTCATGCCAGCATTTTTACCGGCACCACACCCGCCTATCATGGCATCATTCAAAACGATTGGTATGAACGCAGCACTGGAAAAATAATTTATTGCTCCTCCGACAGCACTGTGAACGGAGTTGGAACTGCAAGTGCTGCCGGCAAAATGTCGCCACAATATTTATTGACTTCCACCATAGGTGATGAGCTGAAATTATTCTCAAACAACCGCTCCAAGGTGATTGGCATTTCTATGAAAGACCGTGGTGCCATACTGCCCGCAGGCCGCACTGCCGATGCCGCATATTGGTTCGTTGGCGCACAAGAAGGAGTATGGGCCACCAGCTCTTGGTATATGCCAGCCTTGCCGCAATGGGTGCAAGATTTTAACCAATCAGGAAAGTCTGAAAACTACCTGAACCAAACATGGACTTTGGAGCAAGATGAAACCAAATATGATGAAAGCATGGACGACAACAACGCCTTTGAAAAACCTTTTGTTGGAATGATGCGGCCTGTGTTTCCATACAACCTTTCTGAGTTGCGCAATGCCAATTCAAATTTTGATTTGATAAAAGCAACACCTTTTGGAAACAACATGACGATCGATTTTGCAAAGGCAACAATTGAAAACGAACAGCTTGGAAAAGATGCGTTCACTGATATGTTGTGTTTGAGTTTTTCATCCACAGATTATATTGGACATCAGTTTGGAATACACTCGCGCGAAACCCAAGACTGCTATCTAAAACTGGACAAACTCCTTGCAGAATTTATCGATTATTTAGACCTTAAAATTGGCAAAAACAATTACACACTTTTCCTTTCCGCAGATCATGGAGGTGCACCCACACCAAGTTTTATGACAGAAGAAAAAGCCGCTGCTGGATATTGGAAAAGCGATAACATTGAAATGGCTGTAGAGCTAATGTTGGTAAGTGTTTATGGCGAAGGCGATTGGGTACTCAATGAAAGCAATCAGAATATTTTCTTAAATAGAAAATTGATAGCGGAGAAAAAATTGAACTTGAAAAGAATGCAAATGGAAGTGGCCCAATTTGTTGAGGAACAAGAAAAGGTGGCAATGGCATTCAATGGCGAAGACCTAGAACATTTGGTGGGCAAAATTCCGATAGCGCAAATGGTACAATTGGGCTATAGTCAAAAGATGAGCGGAGATGTTATTTACCTATTGCATCCGGGATACATTGAATATGGAATGATGGGAACCACCCACGGTTCACCGTACATTTATGACACTCACGTTCCCTGCATTTTTTATGGCTTCGGTGTGCAACATGGTGAGAATTATGCGCCACAAAACATCACGGATATCGCTCCGACCATAAGTTCAATTTGCAAAATAAGTTTTCCTAATGCTTGTATTGGTGTACCTATCGTTGGGGCTATTAAATGAGGCAGAAAGGGAATTGTAAATGATCATTATTCTTTGTCTGGGTTTAACCTGTCATTTATTTTTTTGAGCACATCTTGAAGGCCTTCCAATGCTTTGGTCAACTTTTCTTCATTCGTGTTGTTATGGTTGTGCTGATTTTGAATATATCCGTTTGCAC
>JAYSWI010000103.1:0-7366 GCA_043718125.1 Flavobacteriales bacterium | reverse complement strand
AATATTTGGGTTTCGATCGATACTTGAAGATCCTTTACAAAAAAATATTTGTTGGAGCTGCACAAGCAAAGGAGGCATTTTTTCGCTGGATAAATCAGAAGAAGACAAAGAAAAACAAAAATGCAAGCAATATCCTCAAACAGACTATGGCCTTCGTGATATTGCCTTTTTGAACGATACCACCCTTATAGCAATAGGCCAAGGAGGGCTTGTAAGTTTCAACACTGTTTCAAAGCAATATGGGCTTGATTCAGAAAGCAACAAAACATCCTTTGCGCTTCGCGAAAATCCTTTTGATGTAGTTAACAAGTTGTTGGTAGATAGCGAAGGAATAGTTTGGATTACGACTGGTGTGGGGTTGGCAAAGATCAATCCGTCACATCAGTTCTTCACCTCTCATGATTTGCTTTCGCAAGAACAAGAATTGGAAAACCTCATTTGTCCCGATGAAGAAAATATTTATTGCATAGCACACCACAATGGCATCAGATGTTTAGAAGAAATAAAAATAAAAACCAATGATGTAAAGTATCATGCTTTTCCACAACAGCTACAGCAAAGTTTATTCAATCCAAGAATGTGTGATGATGGCCAAGGGAAAATATGGATAGGCGGATTCAACGGCCTTTATGCCTTCAATAAACAAACAAACAAATTTTCCACAACAACTGATTTCGAAGATAACATAACCTTTAGTAAAGAAGAAATACACGACATTCTTCTGGTTGAAAAAAGAATAATTATTTGCACCGCCAACGCATTTATTTTATTCGATCAGCACTCGCAGCAGTTTCACAAAATTCCTTTTAGTAAATCAAAAAGTGCAGGCAACGTTTATCGCATGGCAGAGGATGAACAGCACAGAATAATAATGACACACAGCGACAACGCTCTTTTGCGACTAGACGTGAATACATCAAGTATTGAATACTTTGAATTTAAAAAAATAGAAAATATTTCAGCCAAAGACTTCACATTTATTTCTATAGCAATTAACAATAGCAAGACATTTTTAGGCACCCTTTCACATGGCATCATTCAAGTAAGTTTAGACAAATATGATTGGGCAAAAACGATAGAACATTACGATGCACGCAAGGGGGTTCATTCTTCAATAATACAAGCATTGGTAAGCGATGAGCACGAAAATATTTGGGCAGGAGGACGCGATGGATTATGCAAAATAGCACCCAATGGTACTGTAAAAAATTACAACGCATTAGAAGGACTTGGGTACAACTTGGTGCAACAATTATATCCACTGAAAGGGATAAAAAAAATATTTGCATTGATACCCAATGTGATTATCGACCCAATGTTTAAGTCGCAGCTACCTCAGAGTCCTACATTGATTATCGAAGAATTTATTCTAACCCAAAAAAATGAGGCATTAAACTTTCGTAATTCAAGTATAGAGTTAGAGCATTTTCAGAATGCTTTCAAAGTTGTTTTTTGCGCACTGGATTACTTCAACAACCATCATATCCACTACAGATATAAATTGGAGGGATTGGACACTGATTGGATAGAAGCAGGTTATAGTCGCACGCTCAACTATGCCTCGGTGCCACCTGGCAACTATCATTTGCACATCGAAGCTACTGATGAGACGCAAATAGACAGGAAGAATTCCATATCCATTTCAATAAAAATAATACCCGCATTGTATCAAACCATTTGGTTTCGATCCTTGTGCATATTGATGCTGCTTATTTTGGTTTTTTTCATTGCCTATTTCTATCGCAATCACCGTTTCAAAATGCGGCTCGCTACACTTGAAAAAGAAAAGGCTATGAACGATATGCGCATCAATATTTCTCATGATATACATGATGATATTGGTGCTGGCCTTACCCTCATTTCTTTACAAGGACAATCCAGTTTGCGCAACCTCAAAGCATCACCAGAGAAAGCAAAACTCAACATGGAGAACATAGTATGTGGTGCACAAGAATTGACTCAAAATCTGAGTGAAATAATTTGGTCGGTAAATCCGATACACGACAATTTGGAAAGTTTCGTTGCCTTCATTCGCAGCTATTGCGCTAATTATTTGGAAGAAACAACATTTCAATTTGAAATAAGAACGCCACCGCAAATACCCGTGATTATTGTAAATCCAGATTGGCGCAGAAATATTTTCATGGTGTTGAAAGAAGCATTACATAACGCAGTAAAATATTGCAATGGAACACAAATAGACATCTCAATAATATGTATAGAAGGCAAATTCGAACTTAGCGTAAAGGACAATGGCATAGGTATGGAAATAGAAAAGCTACAAACAGGAAATGGTTTCATCACGATGCAAACGCGTGCGAACAAAATAAAATGTCAACTCATCATTGAAACAGAAATTGGTGTAGGCACTGATGTTCGTATAAACGGGCTGATTGAATAATATCACCTGAAAATCACCCGTGACAAGAGGCTTGCAAAACAGAATTTTCGGTTTCTTTGCAATTGTAATAAGCGCATGAACAAGACCAAAATAATTATAGTAGAAGACAAGAAAGGAATTCGAGATGAGTTGTCTGAAATTATCCGTTTGCATTCTGAAATGGTGCTTTTACACGCCTTCGAAAACGGAGATACTTATTTAAAAAACATGAATGACTATACTCCACATGTGGTACTTATGGATATCAATATGCCGGGCACCAATGGTATTGATTGTATAAAACAAGCTAAGGTGATTAAGCCCGAAATTCAATATCTCATTTGCACCGTCTATGAAGACCACCAGCACATATTCGAAGCTTTGTGCGCAGGTGCTACGGGCTACATACTAAAGTCGTCCGATGCCCAGAAAATATATTCTGCCATAGCCGAAATAAAAGAAGGCGGTTCGCCTATGAGCGCACTGGTGGCTCGATTGGTTGTCAATTCATTCAATGAGAAGGAACAAAAAATGAAAGAAGTACTTCAGAAGTTGACGCTCCGTGAACGTGAAATTTTGGAGTTACTATCCAAAGGATTTAGAAACAAAGATGTGGCAGATAATCTATTCATAAGTATCGAAACTGTGAAATCGCATATCAAAAAAATTTATGATAAACTTCAAGTAAATAAGAGACATGATGCCATCAAAATGATACATCTTTGATTTTAGGAACAGTGAAGTAGTAGATATGCAATTGGAAAAAAAATCGTTAGATGTGTTCCCAATAAGTTAAGGAAAATATTTTGACAACGCTTCTTCCACATCCTTTGGACAACGTATTGGGCGGCCAGTTTGTTTATCCACAAACACAAGAGTTGTCCATGCTTTGTTCAGCATTATTTCGTTCCTTTTAGTTTCGTATTCAAAACGGATTCGTGCCGATGCTTTCTCTACAATTTTTGTTTCGATCACCAACTCATCATCATAGTATGCAGGTAGCAAAAATTTGACGTTGTACTCCACCACCGGCAGTATTACTCCCTCATCCTCCAACGACTTATAGGTGATGCCCAACTCGCGCAAAGTTTCTACACGAGCCACTTCAAAATAGGTAGCGTAATTTCCATAATATGCATATCCCATTCTATCGGTTTCTGCATAACGTACTCTTATTTTATTTTTTGACTGAAACATTGGGACAAGATCGAAAACCTTCTAAATCGGAATTACAAAAAAAAATAATGAAATGAACAAAAAGCGATGAATTGCAAGTGAGTGGCTGAGATTGAAATAATTGTAAAACAGCCATACCAAAAACTAAGCACATGAAAGTGAGTTTCTTACTCCATCTCAATTGAAGTAAGTATTTCCATACTGTCAGAAATACTTATCAAACAAGGCTTTTGAAAAAAAAAACATACTGTCAAAAATATTTTCAATGCAATAGCAACAAACTTTTTTTTTAAACAGAATTCCTTATTCATTTGCCCTCGCGTTTTTATTTTTTCATTTTCACTTCATGAAAACAAAAAACACCACACCTATTTAATTAACCGTTTTTAAAACCCATTCTAACCTAACATGACGAAAGACCAAAATGAAGTTTGGAGAGATTGTCTTGAAATAATAAAGGACAACGTAAGCCCTCAAGGATATAAGACTTGGTTCGAACCAATCAAACCCGTGAAATTGGAAGACAACGTGCTGACCATTCAGGTGCCGTCACAATTTTTTTACGAATGGTTGGAAGAACATTACGTAACGCTTCTTAAAAAAATTATCAGAAAAGAACTTGGTGCAGAAGGACGATTGGAGTACTCCATTATTATGGAGAACAACATGAACAATCAAAATCCTTATACCATAAAGGTTCCAACAACCAATCGCAAGGCCATAAAAAATGCGGCAGTTTCAATGCCCTTGGACTTGGCAGAATCTCCAATCAAAAATCCATTCATCATTCCGGGGCTTAGAAAAATTACCGTTGACTCGAACCTGAATCCAAATTATTCTTTTGATAATTTCGTGGAGGGTGATTGCAACAGACTTGCTCGCAGTGCCGGCTATGCAGTGGCCAACAAACCCGGTGGCACCGCCTTTAATCCGCTACTTATATATGGTGGCGTTGGTCTTGGAAAATCGCACCTTGCTCATTCTATTGGTATTGAGATCAAGAATAAGTTTCCTGATAAAACTGTTCTTTATGTCAGTAGCGAGAAGTTCACACATCAATTTATTGATGCAGTGAAAAACAACAGCATCAACGATTTTTCTCATTTCTATCAAATGATGGATGTGCTCATCATTGATGACGTTCAGTTCTTCAGTGGAAAGGAAAAAACACAAGATGTGTTCTTCCATATTTTCAATCATCTGCATCAAACAGGCAAACAAATAATCATCACCAGCGACAAGGCACCAGTGGAAATGCAAGGTGTAGAACAACGCTTGTTGAGTCGCTTTAAATGGGGACTCAGCGCAGACTTGCAGGTACCTGCTTTGGAAACACGCATAGCCATTTTGCGCAAGAAAATGTATGCTGATGGCATCGAATTGCCAGAAGATGTAATCGAATATTTGGGTTATTCCATCACCTCCAATGTGCGCGAATTGGAAGGTGCTTTGATTTCTTTGATAGCACAATCTTCATTAAATAAAAAAGCAATCACCATTGACCTCGCTCGTCAAATGATTGACAAATTTGTGAAGAACACTGCCAGAGAAGTAAGCATCGATTATATCCAAAAAGTAGTATGCGATTATTTTGATTTGCCAATAGAACTTTTGAAAAGCAAAACGCGCAAACGTGAAATAGTTCAAGCACGTCAAATAGCCATGTATTTTGCAAAGAAGATGACCAAGAGCAGCCTTGCAAGCATTGGAGCACACTGCGGTGGCAAGGACCACGCAACAGTTCTGCACGCTTGCCGCACAGTAAATAATTTGCAAGAAACCGACAAACATTTTCGCAAATATTTGGATGACTTAGAAAAGAAATTGTCAATTGCTTAACCATAATTGACCTCTTCTACATGAGAGCAAAGAAGCCGCCCCAATTGGAGCGGCTTCTTTCGTTTTGTTTTGCTTCAATTTTCATTACTGCTTCACCACACGTTGTGTTATCATTTGTTCATTGGCCAACCGCACAGAAAAACTATAAACCCCATCGCTCAACCAACCCAAACTCCATGTTTGGTTGGGGTAAAAAACGTTTTCTTCGAAGACAAATTCTGCTTGCCACGGAGGCACGGAATGCACGGAAGTTCTATTTGAATGTATCCAAACAAAACCAATCTAACAGCATCTGTTTTACCCCATTGTAGGCTAGTACTTTTCTATTTCAAATATGGCGGCATCAACCCTATTATTCTACAATCCTATATCCCTACAATCCTTTCCTTTGCGGCTTCACGCCTCCTGAGAGAAAATTTGGCTCCGCAAAGACATAAGAGTTAGGATTTGTGGTAAGCTGGTATGCCGATTAGTTTTTATTTATTGCTGGGCGTTTTTTTATTCCTATATGAATGTGAAGCAACAAATAGCGATTTCTAAATTTGGAAGGCTACTTATGAATATTGTGGTTTCGTCTTACCCACCTTTGCCTCATCTAATTTTTCTTCAACTATGAATTTTATAAAAAAAACAATTGGCTTGGTGTTGCTTTCTATTATCCATGCAGCGAGTGATGCCCAACCATCCAAAAATTTAGGCTGCCATCAGTTTCGCAACATGGGACCCAAACGCAATGCACTAAGCGCACAAGAAAAAGTGATGCTGAACGAATCCATTTTGCGCAGCGACACCTTCGATATACTGGGCTATCACATCTCCTTGGACGTGACCAACTATGTGGGTGCATACATCAAAGCAGAAACAACTGTGGATGTAAAGCCAAAAATGGAAGCGCAACAATTCATTCGTTTTGATCTAAAAGACCTGCAAGTGGATTCCGTAAAAGATCAATCGGGAATGTTGTCTTTTTCGCAAACAGGCGAGTTGCTGTATGTCCATTTTTCTTCAATACCTACTATAAATGACACGCTAAATATTACAGTTTTTTATCAGGGCGAGCCTTATCAAGATCCTGTGTGGGGCGGCTTTTATTTTGCAAGTAATTACATCTATAATTTGGGCATTGGTCTTAGCACCATTCCTCCAAATTTCGGTCGTGTTTGGTATCCATGTTTCGACTCATTTGTAGAAAGAGCTACCTACGAATATCATGTAAAAAGTGCTGGCACTTACAGGGCGCATTGCCAAGGCACTTTCATTGATGAGCTGCAATTGGCGGGCGATACTGTTATTCGCACCTATCAATTCAACCAGCCTATACCCACACATCTAAGTGCCATAGCGGTAGCTAACTATGTGGATTATGATTATGTACACACAGGTGCTTATGGCGATGTGCCCGTGCGATTGACAGCTAAGTCAAGCAATATGACTGCCATGCAAAATGTGATGACCAATCTTGATGCGGCCATCGATGCTTGCGAATATTGGTATGGCCCTTATGCTTGGGAAAGGGTGGGCTACATTCTAACCACTGTTGGCGCTTTGGAAATACCAACCAACATTGCTTATCCTCAATTCATGACGGGTGAATCTGTGGCCGCAAACAATGGTTTGTTGTCGCACGAGTTGGGACACCACTGGTGGGGCGATGCAGTGACACCATACAACCACAACGACATGTGGCTGAAGGAAGGGCCGGCTGAATACTCTTCGCATTTGCACGAAGAATGGATGAATGGCGAAAATTCTTTTGTTGCAATGGTTAAGACCAATCAACTGGACGTGCTTGAGAATGCGCATCTTGATGATGGTGGTTTCCAAGCGTTGTCTCCTATGCCCGATGAGTACATTTATGGGACACATACTTACTATAAAGGTGCAGCTGTGATTCACAACCTGCGGGCATACATGGGCGATCAACTTTTCAGACAAGCGATGACTGCTGTGCAACAAACTATGATGTACGCA
>JAYSWI010000102.1:0-2525 GCA_043718125.1 Flavobacteriales bacterium | reverse complement strand
AACAGCGATGGAATAGTTGACAGCAATGTTGCCACATTTAGGTTCTCCATCAGAGCTCCGTTTTATGTGCGCTGGTGGTTTATTGCTTCACTTGTTTTGATTGCGGCATTGGTTGTGTTTTCATTATTGCGCTATAAGCGAATGCAAAAACTTGAACTCGAAAAAGTTCGAAACAAAATAGCGCGTGACTTGCACGATGACATTGGAAGTGCACTTGGCAGCATCAATTTCTTCAGCGAAACTGCGAAACGCACCTTAAGCAATAGCAATGACAACAACACATTGCACGTAATAGAAAAAATAGGGGCCACCTCGCGTGAAATGATTGAGAACATGCACGACATAGTGTGGGCTGTAAATCCCGACAACGATTCATTCAGCAATATGATAGAACGAATGAAAACATTGGCCACCGACCTTGCCTCTGCCAACGATGTACATCTTAATTTTCATTGTGAAGATGGTATGAAAGATTTGAAACTCTCGATGACGGAACGAAAAAATCTATTTCTCATTTTCAAAGAGTCGCTCTACAACAGTTGCAAATATTCGGGTGGTGATACCCTGACTGTTACATTGACAAAATTTAAATCAGCCGCTCTCAATATGACCATTCAAGACAACGGCAAAGGTTTCGATGTAAGCAAGCGGATGGGCAAAGGCAATGGACTAAAGAATATGCAAGTGCGGGCGGATGAGATGAGTGCGAAAATTGAGATCACTTCTTCGGTGGAAAATGGAACTGAGGTGAAAGTGAGTTTGGGGTAAAAAATCAAACCCGACCTTTTTTTAAAGGTCGGGTTTGAAACATGAATGGAATGATTAAAATTTTATCTTGTTAATGTCATCCACTTGCTGTCAATCTGAACACCATCTACAATCATTGCGTAGATGTATGTGCCACTGCTGAAAGTGTTGCCATCAAAATCAACTTGGCCATTGCCACTTGCTGTGAGAGAGTATGTTTTCAAAAGTTCACCACCCAAAGAATAAACAGTTATTTCTGCTTTCTTGAAGTTCTCCGTTAAGTAGTAACGGATGGAGGTTTTTTCAGAGAATGGGTTTGGAGCGTTTTGTTGGAGGGAGGCTTTGTCTTCCTTGCCTTCCACTGACTCAATTGCTTTTTCATAGCTCAAGCAACATTGACTAAGCGCAAGTTCATACTCTTCAAGTTTGGCCGTTAGATTTTCTATTTGTTGCTTTTGTTCCTGCACGGTTTCATTCAGAGCTTGGATACCAATAAGGGCCACCCCAGCTTTGTCGGCAGCAGCTATTGAAGTGCCATCACCAATATTGAATTGTTTCTGAAAATCTTGCGCCATCGGGCCAATGTGGTATTCCTTATCCGTGCCTTTGTACATCCATTTTGTAACACTGAGTTCATCTATTTTTTTCAATACTTCGTGCTTATCGAGGTCAGTGATGTCTTCCTTTAGATTTTGGTCGGAGACGTCTGTCCAAACGCCACCAGTGGTGAGGTATGCACCGTTGCCGTTAGCTGAAGTTGTGCCGACTTGTAGGGCCGCATTTGTAACCGTTACGCAAGTCCCAAACCCCCATTTATTTACAGAACCGTTTCCAAATACCATTGAGTTGCTTGCACAGGCCAGAACATTGTATCCGATAGCGGTAGAATTAAATAGACTTGAAGTTGCAGGTCCAGAATTAATGCCAATTCCAATATTTCTATATCCTATTGTATTGTAATAACCTGCCGATGTTCCAATGAACGTATTGTCATCCCCATTGGTTTTTGAGCTTGTACCATTGGTTAAGTATCCTGCCTTTGACCCTATGAAAGTATTTCGTCCTCCATTCTTATCTGAAAATCCAGACTGACTTCCAACAAAAGTGCTATGCCCATCATCATCTCCAGTTGTTGGGTTAGGAATTAGTCCTTCATATCTGAATGCTGCTTGATTTCCAACAAAGGTGCAGTATTCTATGTCAGTCGAAACGATACTACCGTTTGATTCATCGTTCGCAACTTCCAAACCAACCATAACATTGCCGGTGTTGTTTGCATTGCTTGCTCCAGGAAGTGACGGTCCTGTATCCAGCCCACACAACAAATTCGATGTGCCATTACCGCCTTCAACACTCAGTGCCTTGAAGGAGTGATTCAGTTTTTGTAAATAATATGCCCCATCTACAATTTGATTACCAGCGACATAAAGAGTTTGGCGGTCACCAGTTAATCCGGAAGGATTGGTATTGCCGCCAACATAAACACCTACCGTGTTGGCAGGGAATGCTGAAAGCAAACCGTAGTCAAAAATTTGGCTACAGGTTAAATTGCCTTGCGCATCAACACTTTTAGGCAGATTAAGAATACTTGTGCAATTATTGGTAATTCCAATTGAAGACCCCTGCAAATCATCCACAAGCACTACATCACCATTGCAGTCAACGGACAGCACTTTTCCATTGTTGTCTCTTGTCGGGCATTCGCAGTTGAGTTCTGTAAAGCGTAGGCCGCTTTCGCAGTCTATGGCAGAATTAATTTCTAATCTATTGCCAGGAGT
>JAYSWI010000101.1:0-7376 GCA_043718125.1 Flavobacteriales bacterium | reverse complement strand
ACGATGTGCCATCACTGGAATGTAGCGGTGCATTTCGCCAAATATTTCTAGACTTTTTATGACTTCTTTTTTATATGCTTTCAATCCGCAATTGAAATCGTGAAGTACAATTCCACTCATCTTGCGCGTAGCCCAATTGTATATTTTGGTGGGAATTGTTTTCGATATCGGGTCGTGTCTTTTCTTTTTCCATCCGCTTACCAAATCAAAATTTTCTTCCATAATCATTCTGCGCATTTCCGGTATTTCGTCTGGTGAGTCTTGCAAATCAGCATCCATGGTGAACACCACCTCGCCCTGTGCGGCATCGAAACCTACATGTAGGCCGGCACTTTTGCCATAGTTGCGTTGAAATCGAATGGCTTTTACGTTTTCATCCTTTTGCTTCAAGTCAAGGATTTGCTGCCACGAATTATCGCGCGAGCCATCGTCAATAAAAATGATTTCATAACTCAAACTATTTTCATTCATTACCTTTTTTATCCAGGCATGAAGTTCATTCAACGATTCTTCCTCGTTGAGCAACGGAATTACGATAGAGACATTCAAACTCATAAGTGGCTATTAAATGTGATGCGAATAACAACAAAAATGGCCGTGAATTTCAACGGCCAATTTTTTGGATTTCAACAAAAGTTATCTATTCAATTGTTGAAGGTGAATGCGTTTTGGCATCGTCTTTTTTTATGATAGCTGCAATGATTAGCGATAGCACAAGCATCACCACCAGATTGATCGCAAATTTTTTCATCTGAATTGAAAAATCCCCACTTTCTTCAATCTGTTTTACGGTTTCTTCTATTTGAGGGTCATCGGGCGAAAGGCCCATTTCTACCATGCCTTCAACAGCGTTCTCTGCGGTTCTTTCGATGAAATTTTTGTCGATATATTTTGGATAAATGGTTCCCCAAATTTGACCAATGGACATGCTGACTGTTGCTATAATGACAAGGCTAATCAGTGCTTCTTTGTAGCTGAAAACATTGTTGTTTTTCTTGCGCACTTTTATGGCATAAACCACCCAAAGTACCAGCAGCACAATAAGGTAAACCAGAAAAAGAAGACCCCAAAGCATGAGGTTCATTTCCACCATAAATAGTATAGTGACTATAGCAATGCTAATGGCCGATAGGATAAGGCCGAATCGAAGGGACTGTTGTGCAATCATTATTTTTCTTTTTTTGAAAATTTAGAGTGCGAATGTATTTGCATCGCCAATTCCGAAAGCAAAATTTCGAGTATTGAGTCAATTCAATTTTGTTTATGTAATGAAAAGATTACTTTCGCGGCCGAGAGCAAGTCTTCTACGATCAGCTCCTGTCCAATCCTCCAGGGCCGGAAGGCAGCAAAGGCAGATGGTTGAGCGGTGCGATAGAAGGGGCTTGCTCTTATTTTTTTGTTTCAAAAAGGATTGTTTGGAAAAAAACAAATTTTGAAAACAGTCTATTCTCAATTTTCAATTGTGCATTGCCATTTATCCATTGTCTGTTTCTGAATGAGTAAAATCAACGTCAACTATTTCGTACGCAGGGCACATGCCAAGAAGAAAGGACTCGCTTCCTTTCTAAAAAAATTAATGAAGCAAAAGCCAAAGGGAATTATCGGTGATGTGAAGGCAGCGGCTGATGCAACGTGGAAAGAAATCAGTTGTGTGGACTGTGGACATTGTTGTTTGCAGATGACACCTACTTGGAAAAAGAGCGAAATAAAAAGAGTGTCCGCTCATTTCAAAATGACGCCAAAGCAGTACTACGACAAATATTTATATACCGAAGAAAAATCTGGTGATATCATGAATGATAGCACGCCTTGTCAGCACTTCAACAAGAAAGCTGGATTGTGTACCATTTACGAAATTCGCCCATTGGACTGTGCAGAGTTTCCGCACTTTCATCGCAAAGATTTTCTGGATCAGGTCAATGATGTATTTATTCCCAACATGCCGCGATGTCCTGCCACTTTGCGCCTTGTTGAGAATTTGGAGACCATCATCAAGGAGAAAAGTTAATTAGAAAAATTCTCTAATTCATAAGTAAATGAAATCGCTTGAGCATCCAAAGCAAGTTCCTTATATGGTTTTCGCGGACAAGGATGGGAACATCTTTGAGGATGAGAGATATGAAGCCGTTGGCCGCAGTGGATACAATGTTTATCCCTTGGCACCAGAGGATTTTATTGAGTTGCCCACCGGTAGCGATTTGTTCACATTGCCAGGTCGTAGGCCCTATGGCTTGAGCAGGACATCGGGCGAAATGGACATAAGAGAAGATGTTCAAGCAGTTGCTTCTTTGAATGCACCTGCATACACTCAATTATATATGGCTGCCTTTGGGACTGACGAAGAAAATGCTCCAACATTGCCCTTGTTTTGTTACACAGTTGTAGGTTGGCTTGAAGGTAAATTTTGGACTACCGCGGTGCGCATTGATGCGGATGAAAGACAAGACCTTGAAAATTTTGATCAAGATCATATCGTTGCAATAACGGATGAAAGATTGAGTCATCATAAGGGCAATAGGTTGATAGAGCACCTTGGCAATAATTGTAGTAAGCGATATGAGTGTCCTGCTGCACGCAATTTTTTTCTTGGCCGTTGGGAGTGTCCAATACCTATTTCTCCAGCCTGCAATAGCAATTGTTTGGGGTGCATTTCATTCCAACCCCAAGAGCACGAGTTGACATCGCCACAGGACCGCCTCACTTTTATTCCAACCGTGGACGAGATTGTAGAATTTGCTATTCCGCATTTAGAAAAAGCAGACAGACCCATTGTTAGTTTTGGGCAAGGTTGCGAGGGCGAGCCACTTTTGGTTTGGCAATTGATTCGCGATGTGATTGTGAAAATTAGAGAAAAAACTTCGCGCGGCATCATCAATGTAAACACCAACGGGAGCAAGCCAAAAGCTGTGGAAGCATTGATGAAAGCTGGGCTGAACTCCATCCGTGTAAGCACCAATTCTGCACGAAAAAATATTTACGAATCTTATTATTTGCCCAATAATTATGAATTTCAAGACATCCGCGAAAGTGCCCGTATAGTGCGCCAATATGGAGGTTGGGCCAGCATCAATTATTTCACTTTTCCGGGTATGACGGACCAACAAGAAGAGTACGAAGCCCTGCGCGATTTCATAAAGTATTCAGATTTATCCATGATTCAGTGGCGCAATTTCAATATCGATCCCGATTGGTATTTAGGAAAAATTGGTATCACTGAATTAAAGGAAGGCATTGGCGTGGCAACTGTGATGCAAAAGATACGTGAGGAATTTCCGCACTTGGCTTATGGGTATTTTAATCCTCCTCAAGAAGTGCAAATGAAGTGGAATGCGCTGAGGCTGGCTTGAAGGGTGGACATTGGCGAACGCAACACCTAATTCTCTCAAAAAAATCCACGCACTCATAGCTATAAATTTGCAATAAACCGCGTTTCTTATTGCTTCATCAACTTCAACTCTGTAAAGTCAAAGTCGGGATTGTCCACCACTACTTTTAATTCCGAAACCTTACCATCGTTACCAATTACAAAAGAGGCTTTACCTTTTGGAAGCATCATTTGCGTAGTCCAATTGAGTTGAAAAGTATCGAAGTGCCAATGCGACAATGTGCCTTTGAATAATGCCGTTGGTTTGAAATCTATTGACAGGTCGCGTTCCACTTTGGAAACCACCACATCGCCATACATCTGGCAATGGTATATTCCGCAATAGTCATCGAGCGTCAATGATGGCTTAGATGTTTTGATCCGATTGGCTTCATCATCCACTTCGGCTCTTTTTGCTGCTACGTCATCATCCTTTTTGAATTGTTTAAAAATGCTTATCCAATCTTTTTGGTTTTTTACGCCAAGAAAGTCATCCAAAATTTCGTACATCAAACAACTTGGCAACGAATTGATGTTGTTGGTAAGGATAACAAAACCAAGATTCAGATCAGGAACGAGTACCGTTTTGCTTATCATACCATCATAACCTCCACCGTGGCTTATTACTTTATGGCCTTCGTATTCCATCAGTTCCCATCCCATTCCATATCCGTTGAAGTGGCGTGAAGGCATGTTCTCTATTTGCCATTTTGTAATTGGTTTGGCATTCAAGTTTTCCCACATTTCATCGGTGCGTTGTTCGTTCCAAAAAGTTT
This sequence comes from Flavobacteriales bacterium, assembly GCA_043718125.1. GTDB lineage: Bacteria > Bacteroidota > Bacteroidia > Flavobacteriales_D > Sanyastnellaceae > JANNVZ01. The sequence goes on along the minus strand of JAYSWI010000101.1, from coordinate 3,236 downwards.
GGTCGTCCAATGTGCCTTTGCCCAATTGCAGTTGCAGCCACCAACTCATATCGGCTACGCAAGAGTTGATACTGCCGGCAGGGCCGATGTTGTCCCAATTCACCCACTCTATTGGAATGTTCACTCCATTTACTTCGTTGTGTGGTGTGGCGGTGTTTCCATCTGTTCTAAAATCTCGAATACTGGTGTTGGAGGAAGTCATTCCGAGTGGCACAAAAAATTTTAGTTTGATGAAGTTGTCCCAACTCATGCCCGATACTTTGGACACAATTTCTCCTGCTGCCAAGAACATAATGTTGCTGTAACCATAACCAGAACGGAAGCCCATGGTGGGTTTCAAAAAACGCGAACGCCTTACAATTTCCTCCCTTGTATGTGTGGTGCCGTACCATATAAGGTCGCCACTGAAAGTGCCAAGGCCACTGCGGTGACAGAGCAAATCAGCAATGGTCATTTCGTCCGATACATAAGGCGAATACAATTTGAAGTAGGGCAAATGGTCGGTGACTTTGTCGTTCCATTTCAGCTTGCCTGCATCCACCAGCATGGCCAATGCTGCTGCGGTAAATGATTTTGTATTGCTGGCAATGGCGAATTGTGTGTGGTCGTCCACTTTTTGTTTTGTGCTGGCGTGTTTCACTCCATAGCCTTTGCTCAAAATTGTTTTGCCATCTTTCACAATAGCGATGGCCATGCCCGGCACATTAAAGTCGGTCAATGCCTTTTTGAATACTCCATCTAGCCGCTGAGTGGCATTGGTTTTTGCTTCTTTCTTTTTATCAAAAACGACAGCAGCACTTCCAGAGTATGAAAACAACAAAAACGCGATAAGGGGTGTAGCTAAAAATACTCTTGACAATGACATGAACAATTGTGATAGTGAGCGCAATATACTTTGTTGTGCCTCATGCAGTTGCTATAGGCTTAGATACTTGGTCTATATGATCCAGATGTTTGCTTCAGAATGGATCACCGCAGCAAATAAATATGTCCCAACTTAGTGATGTATTCGTTTTCAAATGTGAGTGCTTCGATACGATAATTATATACATCATCGCCAATGCCTATGCCCGGTGCCCAACCTTCATTTATGTCGTTGGTGAAGAATATCATTGCACCCAATCGGTTGTAGATGGATATTTTTAGGTTGGTAATGTTGTAGGCTTCTATCCTCCAAGTTTCGTTCTTATCATCATCATTGGGGGTGAAGGCCAAGGGTATAAAAATTTGCCAGTCGCACAAATATGTTTCTACATAAACTTCGTCCTCGATAGTGCCACATTCATTGCCAATTATTACAGAATAATTGTCTTGTAATGTCACCGTAATTTGTTCAGTAGTGTCGCCTGTACTCCACAAATATGTTGCGTTTTGGTCGGCATCCACATTTAATATTTGTGTGTTGCCATCGCAGAGCAAAATGGATTCTTGCAGATTTACCTCAGGCAACAAAATCATAGCAACATTGGTGGCCGCTTCGGCATAGCAAGGGCCGTTGGTAACTGCAATATCATAACTTCCTTCTTCGTCAACGATGATAGACGATGCGCTGATGCCGGTGTTCCAAATTCCGATGGCGTTTGCATTTAAAGTGACGCTTGAGTTTTCGCAAAAAACGGTATCTGCCGGTAAGGTTAAGATGGGGAACTCAAATACTGTAACAGTTATCTGATCTATAGCAGTGCATGGGCCTTCTGTATAGGTGAAGGTGTAGATGCCAGTTTCATCAATTAGTATTGTTTGCGACATTTCATTGTTGCTCCAAAGACCCACATAGCCTGCGTCCAAAGTGAGCGGCTGATTGGAACATATCGTTTCATTTTCAGCGAAGAAATCTTGAGGTATATCCAGCAGTGAGAGAACAATAGTGTCCGTGTAAAAACAATTGTTGTATTGCACGTTGGCCCAATAGGTACCAGAGCTTGTGGTGATGGAATTAGTGGTTTGCGCATTGCTCCAAACAACATTGTCCCAAACATTGCCGGCATCAATCTCGATGGTTTGCTGGGGGCAAATAGTGCTGTCATTGCCCAAAGAAAATGGCGGCGCAGGCAACACAGTAACAAGTACTGTATCTGTTTGAATGCAGCCAACATTGGCCGAGTCCATAGTTAGAATGTACTCTTGGGTAATTGTGTCGTTTGAATAATTCTCAATGAGCAAATCGGGATTTGAAATAGAAATGGACGAAAGGCCCGTAGCATTGTTCCATGAATAATTGCAGCCGGCAGCTCCTATTTGGCCCAGTGTGGTGGCTTCGTTGCTACATATAATTTGGTCGGCACCGGCATCTATAGTTTGTGCAATTTGGTAGGTGTTGCAACCACTGAAACTGATGTCGTCCAATCCATAATCGTTACCACCGGCAAGCCATTGTTGGTTTACAATGCAAAGCTCAAGAGTGATGTTGGTGCCACTGTTCCATAGCACCACCAACTGCTCCCACGGGCCATTTGCAAAGAGTGTATCCACAGCTATTTCGCCATTAAACGAAGCTTGCAATTCGGCTGTGGGGTGGCCCAGTGGATCGTTCTTGATGTCCTGCGCCCAAAAGGAAAAGGTGTAATCCGTGTTGGGTTGCACCACTAAATTCTGACACCAAGCAGTTGAACCAACCAAGACTTCGCCATTGGCGATAAAAAAATTACCATTGGGAGGATTGGTGTGGTCTTGCCCCCAAAAATCGCTGTGGTATAGGATGGCATTTGCGCCAATGGTATAGGTATTTTCTGGGCAAAGTGGACAAGTAAAAATACCCGTTACATATTCCAAATTAGAAGTGAAACCAGTATTGCCGGAGGAAAAATTTCCGTTCGTAACCAGCTCAACAGGATATTGGCATGCACCGCATTGCGCTTGGATGGTGCAAGAATATATAGCTATGAAAAAGGTAATAAAAATTTTCACACTGCGATGATAAGGAATGAAGGACAAATGCTGGTTGTAATACCAATTCTTAGTTCAAAAGAGTCCTCCCGCACGTGCGAGATGGACTTAGAATGTAATTATCCCATAAGTGCGGGGGTAAATGCCGTTAGAGTAGCTGTTTAGGCGAATCGAGCGTAGCGAAGATTGGCTAAAACAGATACCGATACGGTATTATTAAGGTTGGCAATGATTCGCTTGTTAAGGTCTGCTTCTTCATTTATTCGTTGTTGCAATTCTGTTTTTTTGGGCGAACAAATTTATTTTTCAAAATACAATTCACCTTCATCGTCTCCCACTCAATTTACACC
>JAYSWI010000011.1:0-2943 GCA_043718125.1 Flavobacteriales bacterium | reverse complement strand
GCCAAATTTCATTTCTGTAATCAGTCGCCCGCAGTAGTCGTGAATCAGCACTTTCGATTCAGCGTTTTGCATACCGCTTAGGTGCACCATTCCATTGGCCGGATTTGGATAGATGGAAATGATTTGCTCACTCATAAAAACAGACGCTGGCCCAAGCATTTTGAACATGCCGTTGAAGTCAATTTGTTTCAAGCGGTAATAATTCCAATCAGGTTTTGGAGAAAGATGTTTGAATGAATAATGTTTTGTTTGATGTGTTGTTCCATTGCCGTCCACCTCACCAATCTTTTTCCAGATGTAGCCATCAGTAGAATGTTCGACTTCGAAATAATCATTGTTGATTTCGGTAGCTGTCGTCCACAATACTTCAACTTCATGATTCACTTTGTTCGCTTCGAGTGAAATCAATTCCACAGGCAACACCATGCTGCAATCAATGGTAGTAGTCCCGAAAAAATCGAGTACCACGGTGCCGGTTGCAAAACTATAATTAGAAAAACAAATGATGTATTGTTGACCGGCAATCACATTGAGTGGTGGGCTGTAGTTGCCGGCATTGCCACCAGCCGGAATCGGATTTGCAAGTCCCGTTCCACCAATGGTAGTCGCATTCCAAACGCAACTTACTGGTGGTTGGGTGTTTCCGGCAATGGCCGTGCAGGTGCTCACACCGTTGTATTGCCACATGGCCCAATCGTAATATCCCAACTGACCACCGTTGCTGTTTTGTCCGAATGAAAATTGCAAAATTCCTGTGGTGCCAATGGTGAATAAAATCCACTTGCTATTTAACTCACCGGCAAGCAGGCATCCTGCATCTGTGCCACCCCACGGTGGGCTGCCGCCATAATTTGGATTGGAAATAGAACCCGGTGATGGAATTTCATTGAAGGTACCAAAACCAGAAGGCGAGATATTGAAAATGTAGGTATCGCATGCACAACCTGCCGAACTGCAATCACTCCCCGGTTGCGCATTGCCACAACCTCCTCCACCTCCACCGCCTCCACCTCCGCCACCTCCACCGCCACCGCCTCCATCAGGTGTCACTCCGGTGCAATCAAGCCCACCAATGTTGAACACCACAAAGCCTGATGAGCCACTTAACAAAGTTCCATTGTAAAGTAAAATGCCATTGGCATCATCAAGGGTGTATTCTGCATCGTTCCATCCATTTCCTGCACTGTCAAACATTTCGAATGCATAGCATCCATCGGCCAGGCAAAGCACTTCATCTGCAATGGCACCACCTGAAGCAACCACTAAACCTCCAAGAGTCAATTCCCAAGTGATTTGTGCCGGAAAATCTCCATCATCTACCTGCAGGTTTATCTCGGTAGTTCCAACAGGACAACCACCGCCACCACCGCCTGCGCAATCGCCAAGTCCCGCTTCAAACTGGTCTGTTCCAAAATTTCCATCAGGAAGGTTGGTGTCGAAATCGAAAACGCCAATGAAGTCCGCGATAAACCAATCCACACATTCCCAACCATTGCCTCCGGTGTCCAGCATGTTCAGTGTGTAACAATCATCGGGCAAACAAACATTCTGGTTGAAAGGATAACCACCGCTTAGCCATAGTGTTCCATTGCTGCCGATGAGTTGCCATGTGATTTGGCTCCCTGTTGTACAACCGACTTCTATCTGCACATTCACATTATACATGGTGCATTGGGCGACCAATATCTGAGATAAAAACAAGAACAAAAGCGTCAACCCTGCACGTTTTTTTTTGTAGAAATATTTCATTGAAAGTATTGTTGATTGAAAACGGAAAAGCGGTCATGGCTAATTACTCAATGACACTATAAATTTTCAACGGCATAAGCCGTCAATCAACACTGGTCTGGTGGATGGAAGACGGAAAGAAAGACACTCCTTCTTGAAAGATTTTCCTTAAAAAGGCAATAAGGTCGTTCGGCAATTGTCGCAGTTGGTTCGAATTCAATTGAGTTAACTACAGCAACGAATTGCAATACTGAATGCACAGATGAATGAGTGAACGGTAGATTGTTGTGATGCTGGGGGTCGCTGTTCACATGTTCTTCATTGAAGTAATGAAGTGCAAGAAATTCCAACAAAGACATTTCACCATTGCTCTCGCGCTGATGTTCCCCGAAATGCTCTAGCATATAGGGAATTCGGAAAAGTTCACCCAGAAGTCCACCATCAAACAGACCGATGGTGGCAATCTGAATAATCAAAAAGTATGTGGTGAATTTTTTCAAGCAGGTCAAATGTAAAATGAAATTATTGCCAATCCTTGTTCTTTCTGTGTTGTATTGATAACCCTAACGGGTGTCAACATTACCTCCCAAAAACCTTATTCAAAGCATCCGTCCGTGAATGAACTTGTAGCGTTGAATAAATGTTTCTGATGTAAGTGCGAACGGTATCAACTCCAAGAAAAAGTTTGTCGGCAATCTCTTTGTAGCGATAACCTTCGGCAAGCAAGTCCAACACTTCACGTTCGCGTTTGTTCAGTTGCGCAAGCAATTGTGCATTCGATTTTTTTGCGGGAAATGAACTAATCACCAGCCGTGCTATCTGCGGAGTCATGGGCGAACCGCCTGCATGTATGTCGCGAATGGCTTGCTCAATTTCCGCAACAGTCGCACTCTTTAATATGTATCCGGTAGCACCGGCACAAAGTGCGTTGAACAAATTATCGCTGTCTTCGAAAATGGTGCAGATGAGGTATTGAATTGTGGGGCGCTTTTCCTTTTGTGAAGCAATGCACTCAATGCCTGTCATGCCCGGCAGGTTGATGTCCATCATCACCACATCAATTTCCCTCATGCCTTTTACAGCGTGTTCAAAATCTTCTGCGTTGGAAAAACTGTTGATGAGAAAAAAATCGGGCGTTGCATTCACAATGGTTTCAAAATGCAAACGCAGGTCTTTGTCGTCTTCTACTATGGCTATTCTGATGGGCATTTTATT
>JAYSWI010000002.1:0-2965 GCA_043718125.1 Flavobacteriales bacterium | reverse complement strand
TGTTTTGAAAATTGAGTTGTTTTATCGCTGCGATCGACTCCGTAATGTGTCAACATTTTTAGTCCCTTGCAAAACTTTTTCACCTCGTCCTGCCAGTTGAAGAGAAGTGTGGTGGGCACCACCACAAGCGATGTTTCCAGTTTTTTTTCATCCTTCAGTTTTTGCAACATGGCCAGCACCTGCAGTGTTTTTCCAAGGCCCATGTCATCGGCCAAGCATCCGCCCCATTCGTATTCGCGCAGAAAGTTTAGCCAGTTGTATCCTTCCAATTGATAGCCGCGCAATTTTGCTTTTATGCCTTTGGGCGCAGGCAACGATTCTACTTTTTCAAATTGCATCAGGCGTTGTTTCTTGGTGTGAATTTCTTGCGCAATAGCAGTGTCATCTATTTCATCCAGCAAACTATCGAGCACATTAAATTGCATTTTTGATACACGCACATTTTGCGCAGCGTCCACATCAGCAATGCGCAACATGGGTTCGTATTTCTTCACCCAATCTTCGGGCAACTGCCCAATTGTGCCATCGTCCAGCGGCACGAAATATTGTTTGTTGATGATCGATTTGCGCACTTCGTTGATGTTGGCAGTTGCATTTCCAAACTGAATTTGCATTCCCAAATCAAACCAGTCAATGCCACTGCTGGTTCTGAATTTTGCAATAGGTTGGCTGGTGTTGTATCGGATTCGTTTCAAATCCTTTTCGCCCATCACTCCAATGTTCCATTCTTTCAATGTTGCATGAAGTTGGAAGAACCAACCCTTCACCATCAGTTTTTTGAACGGGATATAAAACACACCTTGCAAACCTTGAGTAGCAAAATCTTCGTGAAGTGAACGAATTTTTTCAACGATTTTTTTTTCTTCTTCTGTATTGCGCAAAAAAGTGAGCAACGTGTGTGCGCTTTTTACAACCGGATTGTGCGTTGAGAGCATTTCGGCTTCTGCACTTGTGCCTTCGTGCGAGTATTCAAAGCGCGGCACAAGCATCAGCAACTCATCCATTTCTTTCAGATAAACAAGACCACGTGGCATTGCACTCACTACTTCTTTTTGAAACTGTGAAGGAAGGCTTACGGCATACTGAGCCGCAAGCGGAGCAATGACATGTCTTTCGAATTCAGAAAAATTAGTGCTTCGGAAATTAAGAGAGTGCGCACCATCGAAACGAGCAATCAACCGTTGAAGTGGTGCAGAAATAATGGGATGAAGAATGCTGCCACGTTTTAAGAACCAACTTCCAAGAACAGAAAATTCGGAGAGTGAAAAGCGTTCGTCATTTTGAAGCAGTTGCGGAGTGATTTTGAATCCTGATTCTATTTCCGTCACTTCTATTTCTGCTATGGAAAATGGAGCACCGAATGTGTACATGGTTTTATCAGTGAGTCGGATAGACTTGGAATAGCTTGATATATTGATATCGCATAGAGCAACAGGAGTATCGCCAACTGATGTGCAAAATTTGCTGAGCAACGCGGCCGTTTTGTTGCAAAACATATCATAGTCCTGTTTGTTCAGGTTTTCTCGTTGGGTAAAATTGCTGTGGTAATAATTGCGGGCCGAAGGAAACAACTCATCATAACTGAATGATGGAGTGATTGCAAAAGCAGCAAGCACTTGGCTTGACAGCGCAATCATTCGTGCGTTTGGCGATTTGTCGAACAATTCCGCAGTGCGCCATAGGCCGCTTGCTGCAACAGTGCCCAATGCCTTGTGCATGGTGAAAGACGGCAGGCGCGCATAAGGTGCAACACCCAATGCCACAAAAGGTTTGTGTTTGCTTACAGTTGGTGTAATCAAGGCAGATTCAGCAGCGGCAGAAACGGGAGCCAGCCATTCACTTTCATTCTTCCAAGTTTGGCTTGATGGCAGCATCATCATCGATTTGTTTACACATATAAACTTTACTTTACAATGTTCGATGATGTAATCAAAACTGGAGTCCACCTCGTCATCACCCAGTTTAAATCCATACTGCTCTATGAATGCTTCAAGTTCTTTTTCGCGGTTCTCAAAATGATTTAGAAAAAAATAGCCATAATCTTTATGGATTTTGCAAAACGCAATAGTTACATGCTGACAAATCTTGTTGGGCATTGCACCACACGAGCAATTCCAATCAAAATACGAATTGCCCTTGTGCAATATGTAAACAGAAAAATTTCCCTCCGCGAGGGTCACATTCATCTTCACGAATGTGCCAGGTCGGGTGCCAAACGAAGCCGTATGGGTGGAGGACATTGCTGAAATTACATCGTGTTTTTTTGCACCGATTTTTATCAACGCAGATTGTCCGAAGTCCAGTAACTTTATGCCACGTTCAATTAATACAGGCGCTTGCTTTTTCAAAACAGCATCTGCATTTTGCACGAGCAGATTTTTTTTGTTTAAGGCATCTATAAGATCAGCATTTTTTAACGGTTTGGCTTTTCGGGTACTTATGGCACTTGTTTGTTTGTTTTGAATCGTTTCACAAACCTTTAGTATAGCTGCCACTTCGTGCTTGCATATTGGCCCCCAATCATAAGCGCAATCGCAGGTGCTTTCTATTTCCTCACTGCCAAAATTTTCAATTTCAACGATGTATTCACCCTCGCCAGATTGACTGGGAACAAACACCAGTGCCGTTTCTTCTAAAAGATTGAGTTTGCGAATATCAATGCGGTAATTTTTAAAAATTTGTTTTCCCCGACTTAAAATTGTGGGGTCCATTGCATCAAGACGTTGAAAAATGAACCTTGTATTGATGGTTTTTGTTACGGTAACTGATGACATGTGGCAAAGAAATGAAAAGAGTTGGTTGAAGGGTTTTCTTGTGGTAGTTTTTTTTTGAAAAAGATGGGAAGACAAATGAGAATTTTTGAATTATACCATTTCTAATTATGAAGTAGGCCAGCCTTTTTCTCTCCTCCGGAGAGAACACAAGTGAGGCGCAAAATAAAACGGACTAATTCATAATTAGAAAT
>JAYSWI010000001.1:0-2973 GCA_043718125.1 Flavobacteriales bacterium | reverse complement strand
ATAAATGATTAAGATATTTAGTTTGTTTTGGATTTATTTCCAATATCAAAGATGCGCAGGCTTTTCAAATTTTGTATGAAAGTTGAAAACTTTTTTTTGATTGGGATACGGGTCTAAAGAACTTATGCTATAGAACTGTTTAACTGCTTGGTGGGTTTGGTGTTATTTCAATGGTTCACATGTTCAATTGTTCAATTGTTCAATTGTTCTCGGTCTTTGGTTTCTGGGTCTTTGGCCATGTGCTGAAGCACGTGGTTGGATCATCGGATTTTTGTTTTAAGCACCCTTCGCAAATAGGCGCAGGGCGCACGGGTGGGCATATTGTCGCATGCGTTTCCTACGCGAAAACTGCGGTTGTTATTTGTTGGACACTTTAGCACCAACCAACAAACCCCTCTCGGCAGCTCAAGCCAAGCCTTGGGCGCGAGCCGGATTGCACTTGTCCGCTGGGGGTTAAGCCCTTGTGGACAAGGGTTAAGGTTTAGGCTCCACCTGACCAAGGCTGATTGGCTCGTGTCCAAGGCTTGACTCGTAAAGACAAGGGCAAGCTTTACAGAACATGGTTATAGAACTTTCAGTTGAGCTAAATTCACCGCCAAGCAATTGCCAAAAATTACAACATGCCTTTTAATTCTGTTTTCGGTTGGGTTATCAAAAAGCGTATTCACCAGATTGAGCTTTTTAAGAAGTATCCGGTGGATGTGCAAAACGAACTGTTTCGTTCGTTGATAGATCAGGCTGCCCTCACTCGATTTGGGATGGAGCATCAATTTTCGCAGATAAAAACAATAGAGGATTTTAAGAAAGCGGTACCTATCCGCAACTACGAGGCATTTTTACCTTATGTAGATAGAATGCGCGATGGACAGCAAAACGTGACTTGGCCTTCGCGCCTGAAATGGTTTGCAAAAAGTAGCGGTACCACGGATGCGAAGAGTAAATATATTCCTGTAACCAAAGAAGCTTTGGAGGAATGCCATTACAAAGGCGGAAAGGATTTGTTGGCACTTTATTACAATCAAAAACCTGATGCCAAGGTGTATAAAGGCAAGCACTTGGTGCTGGGCGGCAGCTCTAAAATAAACGAGTTCAATGAGGAGGGATATACGGGAGACCTTTCTGCAATCATCATCAAAAATTTGCCCTATTGGGTGGAGCTGCGCAGGACGCCAAGCCGCGACATAGCCTTGATGGACAATTGGGAAGAAAAGATAGAAAGAATAGCGCGCAGCACCATCCACGAAGATGTGTATATGATAGCCGGTGTGCCCAGTTGGACGCTGGTTCTCCTAAAAAGAATACTTGAAATAAAACAAACAAATAATTTAAAAGAGGTATGGCCCAACTTGGAGTTGTTTTGGCATGGCGGTGTAAGTTTTAAGCCTTACAAAGACCAGTTCAAAAAAATGATTCCATCAGCAGACATGAATTTTGTAGAAACCTACAATGCAAGCGAAGGTTTTTTCGGAATACAAGATCGCCTTGGGCATGATGATATGTTGTTGATGCTCGACTATGGTATTTTTTACGAGTTCATGCCTATGAGCGAGTATGGCAAAATGAATCCAAAAACTGTAACACTAAAGGACATTGAAGTGGGGCAGAATTATGCCATCGTTATCAGCAGCAATGCAGGATTATGGCGCTATTTGATAGGCGACACCGTTCGTTTTACTTCTACTGATCCATTCAGAATTCAAGTGAGTGGAAGAACAAAACATTACATCAATGCCTTTGGCGAAGAGCTAATGGTTGAAAATGCAGATTGCGCAATTCGCGAAGCATCGCTAGCCACCGGTGCCCTGGTTATTGATTACACCGCAGCACCAGTTTATATGAATGACAAAGGCAGTGGTGCGCACGAGTGGTTGATAGAATTTGAAAAGACCCCTGATGATATGGAACGCTTTATTCTAATATTGGACAACACCCTAAAAAGCATCAACAGTGACTACGAGGCAAAACGAAATTTTGATTTCATTCTAAAAAAACCAATAGTCCATTCGTTATCAAAAGGTACTTTTTACAATTGGCTAAAAGCAAAAGACAAATTGGGCGGTCAACACAAAGTACCCAGACTTTGCAACGATAGAAAGTATGTGGATGAGGTGCTGGGCATGAACACCGCGATTATCGAGTAATGGATTTGTTGACAAAAGAATTTCCACCCTTCTGCTGTGCAAAAGGGCAGAAGGGAGGAATCACAGTCCTACACGTAACGTGTCATTCCACAATTCGATGACGGATGTGATATGGCACCCTTCAATAGTTGGACTTTTCCATAATTGCCATTTGCATAGCTTGGACATAAGGGTGAGCCTTTAACTAATAAATCTAGCAAAAAAGACAACAATTAATATGATAACTAATGTCAACAAACCCAAATAAACATACCCTAAAACTAAACCAAGATTCGCCATGCCATGGCCGATATATTTATTTGGTTCCCTTTTTATTTGGGCGCGTCCAACATGGCCAAAAACTACAGCCAATATTGCAAAAAGGAATGCCGCTAGGCCGAATAACACAATAATCGAAGTTCCAGCACCTGAGAAAAAAAGAACGTAACGGAATATCAACGCAACCCAACACAAAATACCCATGACTCCAGCAGCCATTGCCTGATTGTTGTTGACTGGCACATCATTGTTTGGGGTAGCACCAAGTGGCGCTGTCGGTGCTATTTTATTCCTCAGCAACACATCAATAAGAACATTTTTGCCTCTTACAGAAAACTTGCTGTTTAATAGAATGCCTTTCTTATGCAGACGGCTGGAGAGGTTGTTTTTCTTCTCAACTACTATTCTTTCACTCCTGTCTGCCTGCACACCTTCCTCCACATTTTCATGTTGTTCCGCAATTTCCAAATTCGCATTTTCAATCAAATGATCCGCAGAATACTGTGGCTTCTCCGTGGCCTTCGATTTCTTATTCCATTCCATGTGATAACCACTCATGTAATGTCGCTTTTCA